>CALXBZ010000009.1 GCA_944386665.1 uncultured Clostridia bacterium | reverse complement strand
AATGCAGTTTCTTCTGGTTTAATGCTTACAATTTTTTTCAGTGCAACTATTGGATCTGTGGTATATCCTATTTTTTTACTAAATGGTATAGAATTTTCTACTTCTTTTGGCAGTTTATAATTACATCTACCCCAAAATTTTTCTTTATCTATTTCAAATTCTAGTTCTCCTAGTTCATGTGCTTGTGTATATAAACTTACCGCCATATACATATCCTTTTCTTCATTTGTGTGAGCTTTTCTTTTTATTACAATTGTATTGATTGAGTCCAAATATTCATATGACAAGAATAAATTATTAAATGCTTTATGAGCATAATCTTGCATTTTATTTGATAATATCGGTTCTAAATATCCAGTTACCTCTAATATTTCATCTGTTGTACCACTATTTTTTAATTCTATTCTTCTTATTTCTACAGCTTCATCCGTATCTACTATAGTCTTTGTAACAGTTTGAATATTCTCATCATTTCTTATTATTTTATCAGCTTCGGGTGAAAATACAATATCATATCTGTCTGGTTTTCTTAAATTTTTAGAATACGTATTTGTCCATATATTTTTATTGCGAATATTTTTTATATAAAATTTTATTCCATTATCCTTCTCATCTGTTTCTTTATATCTATTTATTTGTATTCCATTGTAATTACTATATCCATTTCCATATTGATCCATTACAACAGTATATCTATCATTTGCTATAACATTAGAAATATTTAGATTCTCATTTATTTTACTATATTTTCTTTGCGTATAATCTTCGTAATCTTGGTATTTAATTTTCTCAACTTTTTCTTTTTCATCTTTTGTCGTTATCATATTATCTGGCATTTTTTCCTGCATAAGAATATCAACCGCTTCAATTTCAGGATTTTGTTTAAATCTTTTTTGAATTATATTTTCCTTCATTAAATTATCTATTGATAGCAAAATCAAACCTTGATGGTGAGCCATGTATGTTTTTACAGGTGAATAACCATTCTTGGTTCTTCCTGGTGTAAAATCTATTGATTCATAGAAACCATATTTATCATACATACCTTCTGTCTCTAACTTTTTTAAGTTTTCTATAACTAGTTTAGGTTCTTGATTTATAGCCAAAATTGAACCATATGTTGAAGTTACAATCTCATCGGATAGCCCTCTTTTTATTCCTAACCATGGTATTCCAAAAGCTTTATATTGATAGTTATTGTTTAAGTCTTTTAAATTAAAAGCAGCCTCTGATATTCCCCATGGAATTCCTAATTTTTTTGCATATTCTAGCTGACTCATTACCATAAATCTACATGATTCATCTAGTAAACTGCCTGGGTATTGTTCAATGTTTATAGTTGGCATTAAATATTCAAATGAAGTTCCAGACCAAGATATTAAACCTTTATAATCATTTAAAGTTGTAAGTGTCCTACCTAAATTATACCAATGCTTTTCTGTTACATCACGTTTTGCTATAGCAATTAAACTTGTTTGTCTTGATTCCGATGCTAATAAATCATAATAAGAATCCGTTAACTTATTATCTTCTACATTAAATCCTATGGAAAATAGCCTATTCTCTTCATCATATAATTTTGAAAAATCCGTATTATCTATAATATTTATTATAATATTTATCATAAAATTTATTTTATCAATGAATTGATTCCTATCATTTTCTATAGAAATATTATAATTTTTTAGTTCATTTTCTTTTTCAATTAAAAATTGCTTTAATACATATAAATATCCTATAAAATTTCCACTGTCCACAGAAGAAACATATCTAGGATTTAAAGGTTCTAAAGTTTCTATATTGTACCAATTATATAAATGTCCATTCCATTTGGCTAGATTTTCTATTGAGTTTATCATCTTATATAGCAATTCTATTGTACTATTAAAGTCTTCATATCCTAAATCATAACTTGACATTACAGCAAGTAGTCCAAGACCAATATTTGTAGATGAAGTTCTCATTACCACTTTTGGCTTTCTATCTTCTTGATAATTATCTGGTGGCAAAAAATGAGATTTTTCTGTAATATTGTCCTTAAAATATAGCCATGTTTTGTATCCAATATCTAACAAATATTTTTTCTCATTATCACTAATCTGTTCCAGTGGTTTTTCTTTTTTATTCTTTTTACTAATTATGCACATTATACTTGGTGCACACAACCATGCCACACTCAAACTCAATATAAAAACTAGTATACTTTTAGTTTGAATTTGAACTAATTCGTTTAATAAAACCAAAAATATTCCAAATAATCCAATTGTTGTATTTACCCACATATTTTTATAATACGAAATTACATCTGTTTTGGCAATTTTTTCAGCTTCTTCGGAAGTAATCCATTCTAGCAAATGTTTCTTGCTTTTTTTCATTCTATAAATAGTCTTAATTTCGGCCTTTAAAGTAATATACATCTTGTCCGGAATTAAAAGAATATCCAATATTCCTCTTAGTGAACTTGCTTTTAAGCCATCAATCGTTTTTATAAATCGTTTTGTTTTTTTACTTCCTCCCTTTTTACTAATAATGCTATTTATAAAATCTAAAATCGTTGGTATTATTACAGAAATTATACCTAGTGTAAAGAAACTCCATGCTGTACTTTTTGTAAATATATTTACTAAAATTCCAAATAATATTAACATAAATACAGCAATTTCTTGCTTAATTCTCACAATATTACTAAAGATTTTATATTTGCTTAATAAATTTAATGGATTTCTTTTTATTTCACCATTCGTAATTTCTATCCTGTTCTTTAACCATGGAAGAATTTGATAATCTCCTCTAATCCACCTATACAATCTTGTTCTAAAACTCATATAATTACTTGGATATCCATCCATTAGTAATACATCAGAAGCAAGTCCACATCTTAAATAACTTCCTTCTAACAAATCATGACTAAGAACGGTATTTTCTTTTATCTCTTTATTCAAAACTTTAGAAAAAACTCTTAAATCATATATTCCTTTACCAGTAAAAATTCCTTCATCAAAATTGTCTTGATACAAATTTGATATCACATTTGTATATGAATCTGTGCCGCCTTCACCCGCATAAATTTGTGTAAATACACTGTTTCTACTTTCTAACAAACCTATTCCTACTCTTGGTTGAAGTATAGCATGTCCGGACACAACTAAATCCTCTTGCTCATTTAATATTGGAATGTTTAATACATGAGCCATTGCTCCTATTAATTCAAGTCCAGATTTTAATGTTAAGTCTGTATCTGCATCCAATGTAATAATATACTTTATATCTTGCAATTTCGCGTTCTCCATTGTATTTATGCTAAATGGATTTTTTATATTTCCTAGTAAATATTCATTAAGTTGATTTAAAAGTCCTCTTTTTCTCTCCCATCCCATATAACATTCTTCATTTTCATTCCATGTTCTTTTCCTATATACAAAATTAAAAATATTGCCATATTTTTCATTTAATCTTTTTGTAATTTCAATTCCTCTTTTTATTATGCTTTCGTCGTATTCTTCTATTTCTTTACTTCCTGAAGTACAATCACCTAGTAGAGTAAAATATATATTTTCGCTCTTATTTGCAATATAATATACTTCCAATTTTCTCATTAATTCTTTTACTCTATCTTCACTTTTTAGTATTGTTGGTATAACTACCATGGTCGCATGTTCCTTCGGAATACCATTTTGAAAATCTATTTTAGGAATTAATTTTGGTTTTACCACTTTACTTAAAATGTATTGTATTATTTTAGATACAATATTTTCTATTGGGAGTAATGAAATAATAAATAAAGCGATGGTTGCAATAATATTAAGTAAATTTGAAGAGTTTATTGTTCTTATAGAATAATAAAAACTAATACATAATATGAGATTAATTACAATAGATATTCCCCAAATTGTTCCAATATACTGTATAGCCTTTTCTTTCTTTGTTTTTAAAATTACTTTTTTGTCTAGTAAATTATTTAGCAATCTTTCTTTGCCTTCTGCAATTAGATAATAACCTATATGAGCCTTTTTAAAGTTAATATTTTCAGTATTTTCTCCTTCTCTAATATTTTCAATTTTGTTATATTCATTTTTACTTAATTCCAAGCATTTTTTTGCGATATATATTTCAGAAATTTTTGTTTTCTTTGCTATTTCTTGAATTGCATTTCTATAATAAGCCTTTGTATCACTATCCATTAATTCATATTGTCCAGCCGGGTCTTGTTTTAATATATCTTCTACTTGATTAATTTTTTCGAATATTTCTAAGAAATTTATCCTAGACATTGTTTTAAGTGTCATTATGCAATTTCCAATAGACACCTTTTTTACTGCAATGTCAAAATGTTCTTTTTTTATAATCTCAGAAATGTCATTTCCTGTTTTTGCGACTTCCTCTTCTAGCACGTTTAAATAGTCATATGCCTTACTTCCATATTTTTTTAGCCTATATGACATATATTCTATAAATGCATTTTTCGTTTGATTATTTTTGATTGACGGCATTTTATTTAATGATATTTTTCTTACTTGTATTTCGTTTAATTGTTTCTTATTTGATTGTTCATCATCTTGTTGGCTTCTATCTGTTTTTATTTCTATCAGCGAAGATGCTTTATCTCTTTTTTTATGAATTTCAAAAAATCTACTAAGAATATCTTCTACTTTATATTTTTGCATTTGAGACACATATATTGTTTCACATATTTCTCGTATGTTCTCTATTAAGGCAATTTGTATAAATATACCAATGTTCCAAATCTCGTTCATACTAAGATTTTTCTTGTATTGATAAGCTTGTAACATATATGCTAAATTTTCTGAATTTATTTTTCCATCAGTATAGGCAACCATTTCTGATGCCAACACATATATTCTTGCAAAACCTTTATATCTTCCATTATCAAGACCTATAAATTCAGTATACTTTTTTAAAGTAAGTTCTTTACATATATTTTTTGCAATTTCTTCTATTATATATAAATTGTCCAATATCCATTCTCCCGCTGGATGAATAGATATTCCTTGCTTAATTTGCTCATTTAATAATTTATATATTTCTTTTATAACAAAAAAATTTTCTTTTAATCGAGGAATTGGATATGTGTTCTTATCCGATTTTTCAGTTAGAATATGATCAGATGCAATCTTTTCTAGATAACTCTTTAGTTGGTCTTTATCTAAAACTGCACCTTTAATGTTTAATCTTATTTTCTCTTTCAAAAAAATCCACTCCTTGGAATATGTTTTGCACATATTTTCTCCAAGAAGTGGAAAAGTTATACCATTTTAAGTCAAAAGAAATATATTAAACTATAATAAATTCTTTAAAATTTTTTTCATTAATCAAATCCTTAAGTTAAGTTGTTTATTCTTTAATTCATTTCTCTTTATTTATATGAAATACTCCATTATTCCATTATATATTCCCCACGCTAGTTTATCTTGATATTCATCTTGTTTCAATTGTTCTTTCTCGCCTGGATTAGATAAAAAACCACACTCTACAATTGATGTTGGAATTTCAACGTGCTTTATAATATACACATTACTAATTTTTAATGGTACTCTTTTGTTTTCTTTTTGAATTGCTTCATTTAAATGATTTTGAATGCATGTAGCTAATCTCTTACTGTTTTCATTTCCGTCTTTGAAAAATGTCTGCCAACCATAATATTTACTATCCTCAATTTTATTCAAATGTATACTTACAAATATATCTGCAGACGAATTATTGGCTAATTTTACTCTATTCTTTATGTCTGAGTTTTTCTTTTCTCTTAAAGTTTTCTTATCTAAATCATAAATTGCATTATTATCCGAACGAGTAAGAATAACATTTGAACCACTTTGTTCTAGTAGTGCCTGCACTTTAAGTGCAATTTTCAGATTAATTTCTGCTTCACTAACTCCGTCTTCACTTACAGCTCCACCATCTTCTCCACCATGACCGTGCATCAATAATTATAGTTCTTGAAGTTACAGGAGTTGCCATTGTTTCTATTACACTTTTAGCTTTTAAATTGTTACTAGCTGTATTTAGCATAAATACTCCAATTGGTAATAAAATAGATGCTAGTAAAAAAGTAATTCTTTTTTTATCAAAAATAAGCATATCAATACCTCTTAAATTTTAATTTATATAATATATGCTCATTTTTTTATTTATAGCACATAGAACTTTTAATAAGGAATACATAATAGTTCAAAAAGCATATAAGATATTTGAAATATAAATAAAATAGAATAGAGAATAATTTTTCTCTACTCTATCTTTTATCCAATATGTCAAATTAATTTCATATTTATGCTTCTGTTGTTTCTGTAACGCTTTTCACTTCTGAATTATTATCTACTTTCCCCTCAACATTTTCAGTTTTTTCATGTTCTTCCGTATTAATTCTTATTTGCTTATATTTCTTCATTCCTGTTCCGGCTGGAATTAACTTACCTATAATAACATTTTCTTTTAAGCCTATTAATTCATCAGTTTTACCTTTTATCGCTGCTTCTGTTAATACTCTTGTTGTTTCTTGGAACGATGCTGCTGATAAGAAACTATCTGTTGCAAGTGAAGCTTTTGTAATTCCAAGTAATACACATTTACCTGTTGCAGGTCTTAAACCTTGCTCTTCTGCTTCTTTGTTTTTATCTTCAAATTCATACATATCTACAAGTGATCCTGCAAATAAATCAGTGTCTCCATTATCTTCAACTCTTACCTTCTTAAGCATTTGTCTTGCTATAAGTTCTATATGCTTATCGTTTATATCAACACCTTGGTTTCTATAAACTTTTTGAACTTCACCTATAATATACTCAAACACTCCTCTTGGTCCTCTGATAGCTAATACTTCTGCAGGGTTTTTAGAACCTTCTGTAATTTGGTCTCCTGCTTCTAGAATATCTCCATCTTTAACTTTTAATTTAGAGCCAAATGGTATTAAATATGATTTGCTATCATCTTTAGATGTAACAGTAACTTCTTTTCTCTTTTTGTCATCTTTTATAGATACTTTTCCTGCTATTTCTGTAATTATAGCCACACCCTTTGGTTTACGAGCTTCAAAAAGTTCCTCAACTCTAGGAAGACCTTGTGTAATATCTGCAACACCTGCAACACCACCAGAGTGTATAGTTCTCATTGTAAGCTGTGTACCAGGTTCACCAATTGATTGTGCAGCAATTATTCCAACTGTATCACCTATGTCTACTTCTTTTCTACTTGCTAATCCCATACCATAGCATTTTGCACAAACACCATGTTTTGTTCTACATCCATACACACTACGTACTTCAACATGGTCAATTCCTGCAGAAACAATTTTATCTGCTAAATCTTCTGTAATTAGTGTATTTGTATCTACTATTATCTCTCCTGTTTCTGGATTCTTAATATCGTGTAATGGATATCTGCCAAGTAGTCTTTCTTGCATTTTTTCTATTACTTGGTTACCATCTTTAATGTCATATACTTCAAGACCTTCTGTTGAGCCACAATCATCTTCTCTTACGATTATATCTTGTGAAACATCAACCAATCTTCTTGTTAAATATCCAGAGTCTGCTGTTCTTAAAGCTGTATCTGAAAGTCCTTTACGAGCACCATGAGCTGAAATAAAGTATTCTAGAGCGTCTAGTCCCTCTCTGAATGATGATTTAATTGGTATCTCAACTGTTTTACCAGTTGTACTAGCCATAAGTCCACGCATACCTGCAATTTGCTTTAATTGGTCTAAGTTACCTCTGGCTCCAGAGTCTGACATCATAAACATTGGGTTTTCTTTGCTAAAGTTATTTTTCATTGCAATTTTTACATCATCTGTAGCTTTTTCCCATATTCCAATTACTTCGTTGTATCTTTCATCTTCAGTAATTAAACCACGTCTATATTGTTTTAATATATTATTTACGCCTTCTTCTGCCTTTTGAATTATTTCTTTTTTCTGTGGTGGAACTTTAACATCATCTATAGATACTGTTACTGCTCCTAATGTAGAATATTTATATCCTGTTGCTTTAATATAATCTAGAAGTTCTGCAGTTCTACTTAGTCCATGTACATTAATACATTTTCCAATTATAGTTGTTAAATTTTTCTTAGATACCACAAAGTTAATTTCATATTCAAATTCATTTTCTGGCTTAGTTCTATCAATAAAACCTAAATCTTGTGGAATTCCTTCATTGAATATTATTTTACCAGGTGTTGTTAAAATTTTTCCATGTCTTTCTACTCCATCTACAATTTTAGATCTTCTAACAAATATCTTAGAGTGCATTGTTAAGTCATCATTTACTAATGCTATTATTGCTTCTTCTGGAGATGAATAGTATGTTCCTTCTCCTTTTTCTCCATCTATATCCATTGTTAAGAAGTAACTTCCTAAAATCATATCTTGTGATGGAGTTGTTACTGGTTTACCATCTTGTGGTTTTAATAAATTATTCTCTGAAAGCATTAAATATCTTGCTTCAGCTTGTGCTTCTGGTGATAATGGTAAGTGAATAGCCATTTGGTCACCATCAAAATCAGCGTTGAATGCAGTACATACTAATGGATGTAATTTTATAGCTCTACCTTCAACTAAAACTGGTTCAAAAGCTTGAATACCAAGTCTGTGTAATGTAGGTGCACGGTTTAGAAGTACAGGGTGATCTTTTATAACATCATCTAGTATATCCCATACTTCTGGGCGTAATCTTTCTACCATTCTCTTTGCATTTTTTATGTTGTGTGCTATTCCACGACCAACCAATTCTTTCATTACAAAAGGTTTAAATAGCTCAACTGCCATTTCTTTTGGAACACCACATTGGTAAATTTTAAGTTCTGGCCCAACAACTATAACTGAACGTCCTGAATAGTCAACACGTTTTCCAAGTAAGTTTTGTCTAAATCTTCCTTGTTTTCCTTTTAACATGTCTGATAAAGATTTAAGTGGTCTATTTCCAGCACCTGTTACAGGTCTTCCACGTCTTCCATTATCTATTAACGCATCTACAGATTCTTGAAGCATTCTCTTTTCATTTCTAACGATAATTTCTGGAGCTCCAAGTTCTAGTAATCTCTTTAATCTGTTATTTCTATTTATTACTCTTCTATATAAATCGTTTAAGTCAGATGTAGCAAATCTTCCACCATCTAATTGAACCATAGGTCTTAAATCTGGTGGTATTACTGGTACAACTTGTGTAATCATCCATTCAGGTCTATTATTTGACAATCTAAATGATTCCACAGTATCCAATCTCTTTACTAATTTTGCCTTTTTCTGTTCGCTAGCTTTTTCTAGCTCTTTTTTCAATTTCTTTGATAGTTTTTCTATATCTATTTCTGCTAATAGGTCTCTAATTGGTTCTGCACCCATTTCTGCTTTAAATGAGTCTTTTCCGAACTTTTCTTGAGCTTCAACATATTCTTTTTCAGATAATATTTGAGCTTTTGATAAAGTTGTAGAGCCTTTATCTGTTACTATATATGATGCAAAATATATAACTTTTTCTAAAGCTTTTGGAGATACATCTAACATTAATGCTATTCTACTTGGTATTCCTTTGAAGTACCAAATATGAGCTACTGGAGCAGCAAGTTCAATATGTCCCATTCTCTCTCTTCTTACTTTAGATTTTGTAACCTCAACTCCACATCTGTCACAAACTATACCTTTATATCTTACTCTTTTGTACTTACCACAATGGCATTCCCAGTCTTTTGTAGGTCCAAATATTCTTTCACAGAATAGACCATCTTTTTCTGGTTTTAATGTTCTATAATTAATAGTCTCTGGCTTTTTAACTTCTCCATGTGACCATTCTCTTATTTTTTCATCAGATGCTATGCCAATTTTCATTTTATCAAAGTTTTCTAACTCATCCACTATTTTATGCCCCCTTGGATTTTATTTATTGTTACTATTTAAGTCTCCGGTAAATAGTAACTATTATTTTACTATTTTAAAAATAAATAGTATTATTATTCTTCGTAGTCGTCATCTAGTATGATGTCGTCATCTTCATCATCTAAATCTTCAAATATTGCGTCATTTTCATCTTCAGAATCTTCGTCATCTGATAATTCCTCTGTATATCCATCTGATAATTCATTTTCGTCTATAACATTATCTTCATTAAGAGATTTATTTTCTATATTGCTAAAACTTGTAGAATCATCAATATCTTCTTTTAGCTCTATTTCCTTGTCGTCATGTGTATATAATCTAATGTCTAATCCTAGTGCTTCTAGCTCTTTTACTAAGACTTTAAATCCTTCTGGAACTCCTGGTTCTGGAATGTTTTCACCTTTAACAATCGCTTCATATGTTTTAACACGTCCTACAACATCATCTGATTTAACAGTTAACATTTCTTGTAGTGAGTATGCTGCGCCATATGCTTCTAATGCCCAAACTTCCATCTCTCCAAAACGTTGTCCACCAAACTGAGCTTTACCACCTAGAGGTTGTTGTGTAACTAATGAGTATGGTCCAGTTGAACGAGCATGTATCTTATCATCAACTAAGTGGTGTAATTTCATCATATACATAACACCAACTGTAATTGGTTTAATAAATTTCTCTCCTGTTCTACCATCATATAAATCTGTTTTTCCATCTCTACGTAGCCCAGCATCTTCTAATAAATCTTCTATTTCATAGTCTTTTGCGCCATCAAATACTGGTGTTGCAACTTTCCAGCCTAGAGCTCTAGCTGCCATTCCTAAGTGAACTTCAAGGACTTGGCCTAAGTTCATACGAGAAGGAATACCCATAGGATTTAGAACTATATCTACTGGTGTACCATCTGGTAAGAATGGCATATCTTCTTCTGGTAATATTCTAGAAATAACACCTTTGTTACCGTGACGTCCAGCCATTTTGTCTCCAACTGATATTTTTCTTTTTGTAGCTATATAACATCTAATTACTTGATTTACTCCTGGAGCTAATTCTTCTGAATTTTCTCTTGTAAATATTTTAATATCTACTATTGTTCCAGCTTCTCCATGAGGTACACGAAGTGATGTATCTCTAACTTCTCTAGATTTTTCACCAAAGATTGCACGAAGTAATCTTTCTTCTGCAGTCAATTCTGTTTCTCCCTTCGGAGTAACTTTACCAACCAATATATCTCCAGGTCTTACTTCTGCACCTATTCTTATAATACCATTTTCATCTAGATCTTTTAACACATCGTCACCAACATTTGGAATATCACGAGTAATTTCCTCTGGTCCCAATTTTGTATCACGACATTCACAATCATATTCTTCAATATGTATTGATGTATATACGTCTTCTTTAACTAGTCGTTCACTTATTAAAACAGCGTCCTCATAGTTGTAACCTTCCCATGTAGAAAATGCGATAATTACGTTTCTTCCAAGTGCCATTTCTCCATTTTGAGTAGCAGGTCCATCTGCTAAAATATCTCCAGCTTTTACTACCTCTCCCCTTTGAACAACTGGTCTTTGGTTAATGCATGTTCCACCATTTGTTCTCTTGAACTTACGTAATTTATATACTTCTACTTCATTCTTTTTATTTCTTACTTTAATTTCATCAGCTGTTACTTTTTCTACAACTCCATCATTTTTTGCTGTTACAGTGATTTCAGAATCACGAGCAGCTTTATATTCCATGCCTGTTCCAACTATTGGAGCTTCTGGTATTAAAAGTGGAACTGCTTGTCTTTGCATGTTAGATCCCATTAATGAACGCTTAACGTCATCATGCTCTAAGAAAGGAATCATTGCAGCAGCAACAGAAACTAGTTGTTTTGGAGAAACATCTACATAATCAACTTGATTTGCTGGTACCTCTGTAATTTCCTCTTTATGTCTTACTTTTATAGTTTTGTTTATAAATCTACCTTCTTCATCTACTGGCTCTGAAGATTGTGCTATTATGTATTTGTCTTCTTCGTCGGCTGGCATGTATTCAACTATGTCTGTTAATTTTCCGGTTTTTTTGTCTACTTTTCTATATGGTGTTTCCACAAAACCATATTCATCTATCATAGCAAATGAAGAAAGTGCTGATATAAGTCCTATGTTTGGTCCTTCTGGAGATTCTACTGGGCAAAGTCTTCCATAGTGAGTATAGTGAATATCACGAACCTCAAAACCAGCTCTTTCTCTTGAAAGTCCACCAGGTCCTAATGCAGAAATTCTTCTCTTATGAGTAAGCTCTGATAGTGGGTTTGTTTGATCCATAAATTGTGATAATTGTGAACTTCCAAAAAATTCTCTTATTGATGATGTAATAGGTTTTGTATTGATTAATGTTTGTGGTGTTACAGAGTCTAAATCTTGAATTGTCATTCTTTCACGAACGACTCTTTCTAGTCTTGTTAAACCAATTCTAAATTGGTTTTGTAGTAATTCACCAACACATCTTATACGTCTATTTCCTAAATGGTCTATATCGTCTACATTTCCAATTCCATAGTCTAAATTTAGTAAATAGCTTATTGATGCAATCATATCCTCTGTTGTTATTGTTAGAGGAACTAATTCTTCATGTCTTTCTTTTAATACATCATGCAATTTTTCTTCAGGTGTCGTGTCCATTATAGATTTTAGTACATTATAATTTACTCCCTCTTTAAAGTGTATATCACTTAAATCCACATTTGGTAACATTTTGTAGATATTTACAACACCATTTCCAATAACTCTTACTTGTGTACCATTTACATTTACATCAACAATGTTAATTCCAGAGTCTTGAATATTTATTGCCATATCTTCTGTAATAATAGCATCTTTCTCTGCCAAGACTTCTCCTGTTGATGGGTCTATAATGTCGTTATATGCAACTTGTCCTGTAATTCTAGTTGCTAAACTTAATTTTTTGTTAAATTTATATCTTCCTACTTTAGCCAAATCATATCTTCTGTTATCGAAGAATAAACCGTCGAATAAGTTTCTAGCAGCATCAGCTGTTGGAAGTTCGCCTGGTCTTAATTTTTTGTATATTTCTATTAAGGCTTCATCTTGTGTTTTTATTTGATCCTTATCTAGTGTTGCTTTAATTTTTGGATCATTTGCAAATAAATCTAATATTTGGTCATCTGTTACAAATCCAATACTTCTTAATAACGATGTAACAGGTAATTTTCTAGTTCTATCAACTCTTACATAGAAAATATCGTTGCCATCTGTTTCATATTCTAGCCATGCTCCCCTTATAGGCATAACTGTAGAAGTGTAGATTCTCTTTCCTGTTTTGTCGTAGTCTTGAGCATAATAACAAGATGGAGAACGAACTAATTGGCTTACAATTACTCTTTCTGCTCCATTAATAATGAATGTTGCACTATCAGTCATTAAAGGAAAATCTCCTAAATAGATTTCTTGCTCTTTAATTTCTCCTGTTTCCTTATTAATTAGACGTACCTTTACATGTAATCTTGTAGAATATGTTGCATCTCTTTCCTTTGCTTCTTCCATTGTGTACTTTGTTTTTTCTTCCATGTAATAATCTAAAAATTCTAAAACTAGGTTTCCAGAATAGTCTACTATAGGAGAAATATCTCTTAATACTTCACCTAGTCCCTCCTCTATAAACCAGTTGTAAGAATCTTTTTGTACTTGGATTAAGTTAGGCATTTCTACATAGTCGCCTATCTTTGAAAAAGTTTTTCTTGTGCATTTTTCGTGTTTTACTTCTTTTAGATTCAAAGTTACTCACCTCATAAAAAAAATTAAAGCAGAATTTAATATATAATGATTTCAAAAAAGTCCTTCTTGATATTAGTCGCTTTTAGGATACTAAAACTCACTGCTCCTTTAAGTTTTGTTTTCCGTAAGTGTTTCTAATACAATTCCTCTTTTTTGATAATTTACATAGCATCAATTTTAGCTTTTCTGTTACCCTAAATCTCTATTCAAATCTTCCTATACAATGTAGATTATTTTGAAATCCAAATATTAAAAAAGACAACAAAAAAGCAATTGGCAATTTTACTTTTGTCATGCCAACTAGATTAATTGTGTATTATTTAGTATTCTTCTTAATAAACTTTTTTATATTAACCACCCTTACTATCTCTTCGGAGATTAATAGTTTAATTTTGTTGATAATATTCCATACTATCAAACACTATTTATATTATACAATTTTTATATTCATTATGTCAATAGTAAATTTAATTTTTTCATCATTTACAAAAAATACACGTTTAAGGAAAACCCTCAAACGTGTATTTTTGTACTATTAGTGTACATTATTTTTTCTTTCTTACTACCATTATTGTTATACTGATACCTGCTATTAAGATTATTGCAACCGCAATTCCTAATACGTAGTAAATGTATGGTTGTCCAAATGGTGGTAATATTACAACTTCTTGTGCAATATCTGCGTCAATTTCTCTTGGTTCCATTGTTGGATCTTGGTTACCAACTACTGAATATGACATTCTTCTACCAACCTCATTATGTGTTGTTACTAACTCTACCATGTTGTTGTATGTTCTGTCATCACTATCGCTATCTTGAGTAATCATTTGAGTTAGGATCAACTGAACTCCACTAACACTTTGTGTATTGTTTACTGTTTCCAATGCATGTAAAGGATTTTTACTAAATGCGTCTTTAATTTCATCTTTTACATTTTCTTGATCTGCGATAATTGGTATTAAGTCCTTTGCAGCTTTGTTTGTTACAATAATATGTCCTTCTGCATATTTATTTACATTTTCAACCAATTTATTGTTTACTAGTCCATCTGTAATCAGTTTATCATTTGCTATTACTGACCAATCTGGATTTTGTTCTGCATTAAATTGTAAATTGTTTCTAGTAGCTGTTTTATCGTCTTGAGCTCCATATTCATGAACTTGAGTTCCTACATAGTCTACTAACATTTTTGGATTTGTTTTTACTATTGTATCTTTATTTCCAACTTTTCCTGTATAGTAGAATTGGTCTTCATGGTAATCTACTTCACCAACATTTGCTACTGTTATAGCATATGTTATTTGAATTGTAGAACCATGCATTAATTCTTCATCCATTGTAAGTTGTATCTTACCTTTATTAGTAGCTTGTTGTCTTACTATTGGGGTCTTCATCATACTATCTTTGTAATTATTCTTTGTGCTGTAAGTATTTTTTGTATCTTGTCCATGAGCAATATGATCTATCCATAGAACGTTTGTAGCTTTGCCTGATGCATCAAATAGTACACTATTATTTGCAAGAGTTACTTTGACATTTACTATTTGTTTTGTAACCTTTAATTGCGCTTGTGGTCTTTGTACTAAACCTAAATCTAGGTTGTCTAAGATATAGTAACCTGACATTTCATAATTATTTTCTTTACCCAAATTATTATGCCCTGTATCACTAGTATTGGTTACATTTTCTTCTTCACCAGTTCTATTATACTCGAAGTTTACATCTATAGTTCCAGATTCTGCAATCATAAAGGTGTTCTTCATAAATTCATCTAATAATTTTTTCATATCTGTTGCGCTATATTTTGTACCATTATATTCTGGTATGCTTTCATATGAAGCAAGTATTTCAGCTTTGCCGTTTTTCTCGTCTCCATTTGAGTAATCTTCAACTTGTTTTCTAGAATTTGCGCAATCTACTAAATATTCTGCTTTAGGTGCAATATTTATTACATTATCGCTCTTTTTGTTCATTATATCTTTAGCATCTGAGTAAAGTCCTTTATCCGCTTCACTAAAGTTATAAGTAAATGATGTTGTCGAGTTATCCTCATAAGCTCCTGTACCATTGTCTATACCAACTTGGTAAGTTGTGGATTTGTAATCTTGACCATTGTATGATTTTTCGTTTAATCCAATATTCTCTTTATTTGCAGAAGAATATCCATTGTCTCCACTTCTTTTTCTGTATTCAGGTATTTCTGCATTATATAGTGCTGTTACAGGATTTTCTTGTTCATTTCCTGTATTGTAATTTATAGAAGTGGTTCCAAGTACTGAACTTTCTCCTGATCCATATATAAATCTTACAACATAGTCACCTGGTACAAATGCTCTAAATTCGTATTTACCATTTGCATTTGTAGGATCTATCTGATATCGTTGTATTGTATTGCTGTTATTTATAATTGGATCTATCTCATCTTTATTACCAGAATATACTTCTTTCCAAATATATTCATATTTATTTCCATCAGTACCATTTCTTATTTCTACTAATTGTACTCTTACTCCATTAATTCCTGTTTCATCTTTTCTTACTCCATCCCCTATTCTTGCAAGTTGTTCATCTACATTTCTTATATCTTCCCATACAATTCCTTTTGCAGTTCTAGGTTGATTTGTTGAGAATATAATTCTTATATTTGGAGCTTTATCTGTATCGTTCTCAAAGTTTTCGTAATTAATTTTTCCGTCCTTTGGAACATCTGTTGGATCTAGGTTACCTGGTGTAGAGTTTACATCTGGAATACCTGCTATATCTCCTGGTACATATTCAGGCTGTGTTTCTGGGTTGTTTTCATTTGGAGCATGTGCTTTTTGTCCATAGTATGATTTATAACCATTTATCTCGGCAATATTTTCTTTACCAACACCTATTAACTCACCTGTTTGTATATTTTCGTCAACTATATTATTTCTATTAGCATCTTTCTTTACTAAGAATGTTACATAGAAATATACATCTTTAGTTTGATCATCTGGATCTGATAGAGGGAAATCTCCTCCATTTGCTCCTGTTAGATACAAATTATCATATCCATCAATGGTTGTTTGTGTTTCTGGTCCATATTTACTAGAATCTTTTCCTACAAGATCACTTACTTTATTTCCATTGTTATCTCCTATGTATGAACGATCTGCAACAAATATGTAATCTTCATCATAGTAGTCAACAATTTCTGTTACTTTTGCAGCAATTGCCTCTGATCTATTACGTATTGTGTATTTATATGTTACATATATTTTTAATTCAGAATCTTTGGTTAATCCTAGTGTTTCTAAGCTTGGATTCCCGTTTGTATTTGCCATTACATAGTTGTCAATCTTATAGTCATAATCTTCTCTATATAACTCTCTTGAATATTCATAATTGTAATATCCATCTTCTATTCTGGTTTTTATATCCCAATAAGAATTACCATTCTCATCTGTTTCTAGGCCTTCTCTCTTATTATATTTATAAGTCTGAGTTTTACCATTTATTTCTAGTGTAGTCTTATACACATCTTTTCTTAAAGCTAGATCTACTAGCTCTCTTAATACATATCCTTGATTAATATGATGTAGTGCATCTGGATTTCCATATAGTATCTCTATTGTTTTAGATTGAATAAATTCTAATACAATTTGTGTAGTTGTAAGATTATTCAAATAATCATCAATTACAAATACTTTAAAACCAGGATATAAATCTTTTGTTGATGTGCCATTACATGTGTATGAATCCATCATACTGTAATTTACATATGCGTCTGAAGATGTTCTGTTTCCATTTTCATCAACTTCTCCAATAATATTTCCAAATTCGTCTATTAGTCCTGCATCTTGAAGTTCTTGTCTTGTATGCATTTCCACTTTTGTTGGCAATCCAACTGTATTTTGTGGTGCTGAACCTATTTCTTCAAATCTTGCATTAAAATCGTCTCTATCTTTAAGTATGTCTAATCCTTTAGAAGTATTAACCCAATTTGGATTATCTCTCTTGGCATTATAAATTGTTGGTTGATAGTATTGTCCATTATATGTGAATTTTACATAGTATTGGAACATTGCATTTACATTTGTAAATAAATATTTTCCTTCACTATCAGTAGTCGTTGCTCCTTCAAATACTCCTGCTAAATTTCCATCTAAGCCGTCGACTCTATATAGTGAAACTTTTACATTTGGCATAGGAGTATCTGTTTGTGTGTTGAATATTCCATCAAAGTTGTTTTCTTTTCCTGTTGTTCCATCAACCCATACTCGTCCACCTAATTCAAAAGTTAAATCTATTTCGGTATCCGCAGAATATACGTCATATATTCTATGTCCATCAAGAGTTAGTTTTAATGGTTGTGCAGTTTTTCTCGCTATAGGGCCTTCCATCTGCACATATGGTTGTGCAATAATCGCATATCCGGTCTCAACAGAAACTGGTCCTCCCGTTTTCGTATGAGTTATCCATCCTTTTTCTTCTTCTTGTATAATCCTGCCGGCACTATCTCTTATCTCTTCTTTTATGACTCCATATTCCATATAACTGTAGTTATAATGGGCTTCCCCTCCTATCTTTCTTTCCAAAATATGTCCAACATATTGATATACATTAGCATTAGAATCTAATTTATTATATTCTATATATGTTTCTTTTAAATATTCGAAGTCTACACCTATCTTTACAGTTTTAGGGTAGTTTGCTTTATTTGCTGAAAATTTTATATAAAATTGTGTATTTGGTGACGGAAATTCTGTTGTTAAGCCATTAGAACCTGTAACACTATTTCCTGTACATAGTATTGAAAAATCCTTATTCCAATCATCATATAAAAGTACTTTCTCATTCTCTGTTCCTAAATCAGTCACAATGTGCATTGATTTTATATATGATATATCTTGATATTGATAATAGTCTAAAGTTAATGGTCCTATTATATATTCTTTTGTTTCTTGGTTTACAATTATTTGAGCTTGTGAATCATCTAATTGTGCTTCTAATTTTTCGTTTCCATTTATATACTTATTAACGAAGTTTTCATATTCTTTTGCTTGATCATAAAGTTGCATTCCTCCACCTGTAAGTTTTGAGTGAATAGATGTATCTACTTCTAACCAATTTGCAGTTTGCAAATCTGATAATGAATATTTATCATGGTTTCCTTCTCCAGTATTTGAATATGCATCTTCTATTGCTGTTAATATATATGACATAGCAGTATTCTTTTCAGTTACTGTATCTCCTACTTTTGCATATCCTCTCCCTCTTGAAGACTCCATTACAACTACTTTTGGTCCATACATCGCATTTCCATCCCAAGCAGGTTCAGCTCCGTCCATTTAAATTGTTATCAGCAATCGGTTCTGTAGTATGCATTTCCGTTAACTTAGAAAAAATGTTTTCCATCAAAATTTTGATAAAACTTTCCATCTGTGCTCTTACACCAGGAGTATTAATAAAAGTCATTAGAGGCTTGCTCTCATCTATTGTGTCTCCTTCTTCTTTATAAGAAACTCCAGTTAGTCCATCCAGCCACCCTTTAGGTACATCAGCTCTAGCTAGATCCTCAAGTTTTCGTTTTACTGCATCATACGCATCCTGTGGATTTCCATTCCAATCCACATAATATTTTTCATAGTCCCTTTCACCATAACGTATCATTGTTCCAGAGTCATCACAATAAACAGTTCCTCTACTAATGTCTATTTTCCATTCCCCATATGGATATGTAATATCTGCTTTTCCTGTATATTCTTTATCTTTGTATATTTGAGGTAATAAACCCGTCTCCGAAAGAACTGAAGGGCTAGGCATACCTTGTTCTTCATTTCCACCCCATCTTCCATATTTGTCTGATGCATTAGAAATAGTATTTATAAATACTATACCTAAAATTATTCCTAATATGAACATTATCTTTATAGAAAATGATGTTTTTTTCTTATTCATTATATGGTTACCTCCTTTCTATTTTAAAACTTTCTTTTTGATTATATATGTTCCAACTCCGACAATTGTAATTATGGTTAATATTAAAGTTGTATAAATAATTATTTCACCTGTTTTAATTGATGTTAACACATCTGCTGTAGAGTAATCGTCTTCACTTGCTGATTTATTTCCTGGAATTGAATCTATGTCTAAAATTCCATAATCGTTTGATGCCTCATATATTTCTGCCGAATTACTTATTAATCCGAAGTCTTCACTGTTCATATTTTTTGTTAATATTAAAGTTACTTCTTTGCTTTCACCTGGTTTTATTAAAGTATTTGCTAATGAATTATTATAAATTACTCCATCTTTTCCTTCATACCAGTCTTTATTTAGTTCAGAATTAAATTTTAATTCTGGTGGCAAGTAGTCTGCTAATTTTTTAACATACCCTTCAATTCCACCTTCATTTGTAATTGTGAATTTATATTCTATAACCATAGATGACGACGCTACATATTTTGCTTCAAAATCTATTTTTGCAAGTTTATTATTATAAACATGCTCTGTTGTTTTCTTTGTATCATTTACAGTTATAGACTTAACTGTTTTTTCTAGTTTTAAGTCAAATTTAGGATCTTCAACTATTCCTAAATCTATATTATATCTGTTTTCATCTGCCACAATTATTTCTTCTGTAACAGCTGCAACTTGTGCTTTTTCTCCGTATATAACGGTTTTATCTATTGCATCTGAATTTTCACTATCGCTTACGCCTTCTTTTCTATATGTTGTTGCACTATAATTTGATGAATCATAGAAGAATATTGCAGTATATTTACCTGGTTTAATGTTATTAAACATATATGCTCCATCTTTTCCTGTTCTAACTATACATTCTTCTCCATTTGAGTCAAGAGCAATATTTCCGTTTGAATTATCTAGTAATATAACTTCTACGCCTTCAACTCTTTGTTCTTTAGCATCTTTTATTCCATCTTTGTTTTCATCAATCCATATAGTACCTATAATCTTTTTGGTTTTTTTATTGCTATCTCCACCTGTTCCTGGATCTATATTTATATCTGAATCTTCAAATTTTTTTATCGTATGAGTTATCTCATTTGTTTCAAATTCTTCTATTAGTTCATGACTGATTTTTGCTTTATTAGTAATCTTGGTATCCGTATTTAAAGATTTTGCTTCTACATTTACATTTATAGTTGCCTTTTCTTTTCCTTCTAGGTTTATTTTTGTTTGGAAGGTTCCGTCTCCATTCATAATAACTGTATTGCTTATTGTTCCATCACTATAAATAACTTCTAATGATTTTAGTTGTGCACCATTAGATAAATAATCCACTAATTTTATATTTGCTAATCTTATATCTGATAAATTCTCAAGAGTGAAGGTATATGTATAGTTTTCCGCAGATGAAATTGTTGCACCTTCTGGCACATTAGATGTTTGTATTGCTAATATTTTTGCTTTATTTATTGTATCTGTCACATCATCTATACTTTCTATTGGTGTTCCGTCTGCTTGTATTGTTGCTTTTATTGTAAAGTCTTTTTGATATATATTATCATCCATTGTTCCTATTTTTGTATTTATTTCTAATTTTTTACCATTAAGGCCATCTAAATCTCCAACATTTACGGTAATAATATTAGCATTAGCAGAAATCTCTGCAGAAGAAGTTATATCATCATATTCCAATGTTTCTGTATTAAAAATAGTTAATTTGAAATTTTCATACTTTAATTCTTCAGGTAAAATAATTGTTACAATAGAATTCTTTCTTATCGACTCATCATCACCTTCTAAACCAGGTTTTTCTGAAGATTTCAACGTTAATCTATAAGTATAAATGTCACCTTCTTTAAGTATTAAAGTAGATTTTATAGGAGTTTCGATATTGAAAAATTTTGGAGTTAATATGTTGCTCACTGTATTTGTCTCTACATCACGATAATTTGCATATTTAATTTTTGCTTTTATTTGTATTGTTCTTTCAGATTCAGAAGTTATATTTGTTTCAAAAGTTAATCGCTTTGTTATAGATTCATTTGCTTTAATTATTCCTAATCTAATTTCTAGTGTTATGTTATAGTCTCCTTGAGTCACATCTATAATTCCACTATTTGAGTACTTAATTTCATAATCATCGTTTTCTTCTGGATTATACGTTATTCCATTTGGGAGTTCTATCTCAATAACAACATCTTCTGCATCAACTGATCCTTTGTTATCTATGATTAAGTCATATTCTAATTTACTTCCACTAGGAACTTTTGCTCCGTCGCCAATTTTTGATATTAATTTTGCTTCTAATTTAGCAATACTTCCTGTTTTTATTCCTATTTTTGTTGCTGAAACTTTATCTTCTATTGTTCCCTGAGACTTGTTATTATTAAAGTATACTGCATAATTTTCATATGCAACTTTGTCATAATCCAAGTTAGCAGGCAACATTGCTTTGTATGTAAAAGTAATTATAGTTCCTGTATTCATTGTATAATTGTTTAATATAATCATATATGATTTTACTTTTGAGTAATCATCTACTGTTGTTTTCCATCCGTTTGATGAGTTTTCTATATCAGATGTAGCATCTCCGTTTTCAGAATAATATATTAAAACATTAGCTTCGTCTATTCCACTAACTGTTATCCCACTAGTCATTGGTAAAGTTATGTTTGAACCTAAACTTTGAGATGTTAATACATCTTTGTTTCCTTCAAATGCTGTTCTTCCTAAAACTACTATATTACTTAAAGTATTTTCATAATTGTTTATAACGTTCATTGTAAAAGTTAGTTCTTTTTGTTCCGCACTCGTAGGAACTAAGACATCTTTTGCTTCTCCATTTATTGCTTCTAATATTTCATTACCATTATATCCAGTCATTGTATTTGTTGCTACAACTCCTGTTGGAGCAATATATTTTATCTCTATTTTATTTGTCGCATTTGTACTTTCTTCATTTCCATTTATAGCAATTACACTAATTTCTGTATTAGTAGTTGGTGTTAATTTATTTAATGTTATGTCTGTTGTAAATACCACAGTTGCCCCTTGTACTGCTGGATTATTAAATTTTGTTTGTGTTCCTTCAATATCTGCATATAAGCTTTTTGTCCCATTTTCATTATCAGTTATCCAAGAATCTTTTATTTTTAATTCATTATCAAAAAATATTTCTGTTTTCTTTAAATCTATTTTCTCTATATTTGCAGGGAAATCCACTCTAACAAAAGGATTTACATACATTATGTCATCTACGCTATCATTTTCTAATGTTACTTTAATTTCAATATTTTCGTTTTTTGTGATTGTTGATAATCTATCATTATTAATTGAAATATTTACTTTTTGTGTTGGTTCGTTTAATATGATACTATTTAGTTTATTTACATTTACAATTTCTATATCTCCGCTTTTTGCAATTCCTGTAAATGTAGATTCTATACTCGCAAATTTTTTGATTTCATCTTCACTATATTCATTATCTTTTGTTAATACCTTTATAATTTCAAATGTAATATTACCTTCTTCTACTGGTTTTGAGCTTATAATTGTCATGGTATTTACACTGGTAGTGAAGTCCATAGTAATATAGCCATTATCATCTACATTGCTTTTATTTATTGTGGCAAAGTTTTCTCCCTCTGCATTTATTAATTTTAATTCCCCTGTTTCTCCAAATATTTTTGTAAATTCTTTTTCAGATATTCTCAATGTTTTGTAATTTGCATTTTTTTCTGCAATAAATTTTTGGCTTCCATCTTTTGTAACAAATTGATCTTCTTCTAATTTTAACTCTATAGAGTCTATAACGTCTGCGTATGAAATGCTAGCTGTATATTTAGCTTTATATTCAGTTTCTTTTTTGTTTTCATCAATTGCATTTTTGTTATTATATAAGTATCCTTTATTTAGATGTTCTGTTGTTTCTGTTTTAAATTCTACTATTTCTCCTAATTTTTCTGTTTGGTCTTCATAACCATCAGTAGATGCATTTACTCCTGTTACACCTGTTCCGTTTCCATATAAGCTCATTTTTACTTTTGCTTCATATGTCACTCTTACTACTGAGTCTTTAACAGCTTCATATAAAAAAAAAAAAAAAATGTATGTAACTATATATTCATC
>CALXBZ010000008.1 GCA_944386665.1 uncultured Clostridia bacterium | reverse complement strand
TCTAGATAGTTTACTGTGTAACTTAAGTCTACTCTCTTTGTATAGTAGAAGTTTATTACGTTTCCTTCTACTGCTATTGTTATTGTTGCACTTGTTGGTTCTACTTTATTGTATCCTTTTATATCTATTGCATTTTCTGTTACTGTTGTTCCAAATGTTTGACCATTTACAGTTTTTGCTGTTGCTAATACTTTATTTGTTCCTTTTTCTAGATAGTTTACTGTGTAACTTAAGTCTACTCTCTTTGTATAGTAGAAGTTTATTATATTGTTTTCTACTTCAATTGTTATTGTTGCTGTTGTTGGTTCTACTTTGTTATATCCTTCAACATCTATTGCATTTTCTGTTACTTCTGATTTGAATGTTTGGTTATTTACTACTTTGCTTTCTGCAACTGGTGTATTTGTTCCTTCTTCTAGATAGTTTACTGTATAACTTAAATCAGCTCTCTTTTCATAATATATGTTTATTATATTATTCTCGTTTTCACTGATAGTTAATTCTTCTGGAGATGTTTCAACAAATTTGTATCCTTCAATTTCTATTGGTGATTCTGTTACAATATCTCCATAAGTTTTATTCTCAACTATTTTAGATTCAGCTAATTTTGTTTCTGTTCCTTTTTCTACATAGTTAACTACATAGCTATGTTTTATTTCATTTTCTACAAGGTTTGTTTCTCTACCATTAACATATGCTTTATTGCTTATTATTCCACTCTTTGCATCAACTTTTACAGTGAATTTTAATTCTACAGAACTTCCTGCATTAATATCACTTACCCATGTTATTTTTCCATTTTCATTAATTGTTCCGTTTTCATTAATTGAGTTCTCAACTAATGTTGTTCCTTCTGGAACCCAATCTATTGTTTTAATATTGTTTACATCATTGTTAGTAGTGTTATTAATTTTTATAACATATGTAATTGTTCCTGCTTCTGTTGTTGTATTTGATATTTGATTGTCTACTAGTGCTGTTTTTTCTACATCTAAATCTGGTTTATTTATATCTAATTTAGCTGCAGCTGTAAAGCTAGCTATTCCTAGAGAATTCCATCCAATATTTCTTGTTTCCCAAGGATTCTCTGTAACTATTGTTGTTGTTTGTGTATAGTCTTGGTTTGGAACTGTTGTTCCTGTAGTTCCTGTCGTTGTTCCTGTAGTTCCTGTCGTTGTTCCTGTTGTTCCATTTGTAGTTCCTGTTGCTCCGTTATTATTGCTTGTTTGTTCCTCACCATCAGTAGTTTGATCATTGTTATCGTCTTCTGTCATTACTGGTGGCAATTCTGTTTGTTGTTCTTGTTCGTCATCATCATTATTTGTTGGTGTAGTTGTTCCATCTCCACTTACTGGCGTGTCAGTAGTTTCAAATTGGTTATCACCCATAGCTGCGGCAGCTTGATCGTTACCTTTTATAAAGGCAACAGTACCAGCGATTGCTGCTATTACTAAAATTAGTGCTATTGCTAGAATTATAATGGTTTTTTTACTCTTATAATTAATTCTCGCTTTCAATTTTATTCCCCCCATTTAAAATTTTTACATAATTTGTCTGGCTTTAGTTATTAATCTATTTTTGTGACCATTTGTACAAGTTATTAAGGTAATTTCTCTTGTATTGGGATCAACACTATTTACTATTGATACATCGTCTGGATCAATTGAATATATTTCAAATACTTTATATTCTATTGTTTCATTTTTTAAATTAGTTAGTTTTATTGTATCTCCAATTTCTAAATATTTTGTTTTTCCAAACATTGTACCATCTTTGTTATTGTGCCCTGCTACAGTATAATTTCCTATTTCATTTACTGCAGGTCCCCAAAATTTTGTAATTGATAACTTCATAGTTTCTTCATTAGTTTGATTAATTATAGGATACTTAATATCAATTTTTGGAATTTCGATAATTCCTTCTATTTTATATCCTTTATATTCTACATCTAGTAATTCTTCTTCATCTTCTGGCGATTTTTCTTCTAGTTGTTGCTCTATTGTTTCTAATGTTGCAGATACTTCTTTTTCATTTTTATAATTATTTCCGTATTTTACTATAATCATTGCTAAGACAATTACTAGAGCAAGTACTAGAATTATAATCATAAAATTACATATTTTTTTCATAATTATTTCTTCTCGTCTTTTTTATTTGCTTTAACTCTTACTATTGTAACTATAACTAAAGCTAAAACTATAACTGCTAAAATTATAAATAGAATGCTTCCGCTATCGAATGTAACTGGTAATTTTACTGTTTCTGTTATTGTTTCAGTTTCCTCTTTTACACCTTCTTCTACTTTATACACAGAAGTTAGAAATTGTACATCTACAACTCCTTGTTCATCCTTTAAATAAACAATATATTTTTCACCTTCTAATGTATTTTCTGGCTGTAATATTTCTGAATCGTCTACTTTTGTCCAATCTGCTGTTTTTGGCATTAGTTTATTGTATAAGTCATAGAATTTACTTGCAAAAGTTAAGTTTTCATATGTACCTAATTCTTCATTTTTTTGTAGCTTTTCTACTAAATTGAATAATTCTTCTGCCTCAGCGTTATTTGCTACTTTTATTAATTCATATGAATATTTATTTTCTTTGTTATCTAAAACAAGTTTTCCTGTTGTTACTGTTGTTTCAACTCCATCAACAATTTCTGTTTTTGGTTCTGTTGTTTCAATATGTGTTTTAATTCTTTTTGTTGTTGAATTTACAAGTTCAACAGTTTCCTCAAGAATTGCTTCATCCAGATTCAATAAATCTGCTGAAACTAACATTTTTCCTTCATTATTTCTTACCCAAATATATGTTGGTTTGTCTGAATTAAAATAATTTGTGAATAAATACTCATCCACATAAGCCACGTTTAATGCTGTGTCTGTTAATTGATCTTTAGCTGATTTTGTAAAAATCAAATTGTCTTCTTCCTCTTTTGGATCTAAAGAAAAGGCAAACTCAAATTCTTCATTACAAATTTCTTTATAATAAATTAAAAATTCGTCGTTTGCTTTCTTTAATATAATTTTTTCATTTGTTCCTGCCTGAACTGGCATTGTGAAGATTGATAGTAGCATTAACACTAAACTTAGGAGTGCTACTAATTTAATTTTTGAATTTTTCATTTTTTCCTCCTTCTAAAAAATATTTTCATCTTACTAGATGTTATTCATAATGTTTGTTACATATTATTCCATATTTTATAAAATAAACCTTTATTGGAAAATATGAACATATTTTAAAAATACATTGATAGTTATATCATAAAATTCGTTATTTTTCAATAGTTTTTCCAAAATTTAGTTATTTTTTGAGTTTGCATAAGTTTTTTATTGTAGATTTATGTCATTTACTATAAAAATAGCTCATCCTTGTCATTTATTTGGTATCTATAAACTTTTAAGTCATTTTTGTTGACTTTTTCTTGCACTATGTTATAATCTAGTTAAATATACTAAGGAAGGTTTCCAATTATGATTGATTTATCAAACAGAATTGAGGATAATCTAGAATTAAAAAAACTTAATAATAATTTAGAAAAAACTTTGGATACTAATACGAATTCTGAGATTATAGGTACTAACGAAAAAGAATTTTATACTAATTCGCATTCTAAAAATATTATTCATGATGAAAATCAAAAATCAATTAATTTGCTAAATCCAAATACGAATTTAGATACCACTACATCATTGAGTAATATATTAAGCGATTCTGAACAAGATACAGATGTATCTTCAACTGATATAGCAAGTGGCACAATTCAAAATAACACTAATAATGTTTCTACTAATATAGCAGAAAGTCAAGAACAAGATGTCAATGTTGTTAACTGTTTGGCTCTAACTGTAAAAAAAGATTACAACTTATCTATAGTAAAAAACGTTGTGGTCAAAACCTTTAAAAATTTTTGGAAAATAGCAGTTTCAATATTTACATTAAATTTATTGAAATTTTTTATGTAGTAATCTTTTGAATTTTAAAATAATTATAATATTAAAAACAAGCAAATGTAAAAGTTATCCATTTGCTTGTTTTTCTTCATTTTAATTATTTTATATTGTTGTATTTTGTGTTTTCTTTGTTTCCCTTCTTCTGAATAAAATTTAGTATTTTATTCCATAAATTATATAATGCATTTTTATACACAACTACTAATGAGTGTTTATTCTGATTCTTGTTTATTTCTATATACTTTCTTAAAAATTTACTTTCCATTTCATCTTTGAATTTATCAAAATTATTTTCATTAGATGCAGTGTTTAGCAATTTTCCAACAACATTTTCATAATCTTCTAATTTTTTTACTAAATCTCCTACTTCTTTTATTGTAGTTACCCTCTTATAATTCTTATTAAAGTATGTAGTATATATTAGTTCTTGTGTTTGCATATATATTTCTATTATTTTATCTTCATTTCTGTCAATTTTGTTATTTTCATTTAAAATTAAGTCAAAGTTTTTAATTATTTTATTTGTATTTTCTTCAAATGTATTATATAATTCGTTTTCAAATTTATCTGTGCTACTTATGCAGCTCTCTACTGCCTCTTGCGCTCCAACAAAAAACAAAATTTGTGCTACTAGACTTGTCATATATTTATAATAATTTTCACTATTAGTACAAATTGTTATAATATCATTATTAATTCTATGTACTTTGTTTCCTAATGCTTTGGCCGTAATATATTGTACTAGTGCTTCATTTATTCCAAGTCCAAATATTTTAAACTCCATAAATTGGCATATTCCTGCTCTATTATTCTTTTTAGTTATCTTACTAAAATTTTGTAAATAATGAATATTCTCATGAATAATATATTCGTCTATGTTCGAAATGTCTTTACTATCATCTATGTATATAGTATTATTTTTGTAAAAATAAAATACGCCTTTAAATTTTTCATCAACTTTTGCATAATACATGTTAGAATTAAAAATTCTCATGTATAGTTCGTTGTAACTATCTAATAATTCATTTACATTAGTTGACAATTTGTTTGCAATAATTTTTGCTAAATGATTTCGTTCTTCAATTTTTAACTCTCGCCCAGGAATAATGCCAATTTTCTCCAAATCTTTTAGTATACTCATATTAATCTCCAAAATAATTTATTATTTTTATTATATACTATATCTTTGGGGATTAGTGTTACATTTTTATTTTATTTTTATTTCATTTTTGTTACATTGCGTTTTTTAAATAATTTTTATATAATTTTCTTTTATAATCAAAAATAGACTAAGGGAAAATTTCTCCCTTAGCCTTATTTTTATTTAGCATAGTCTACAACTCTTGTTTCTCTTATAATGTTAACTTTTATTTGTCCTGGATATTCCATTTCTTCTTCAACTTTTTTAGCAACGTCTCTTGCAAGAATTGTCATGTCCGCATCGGTAATTTGTTCTGGTTTTACAACTATTCTAACTTCACGTCCAGCCTGTATTGCAAATGATTTTTCAACTCCCTTAAATGAGTCTGCAATAGATTCAAGTTTTTCTAGACGCTTAATATAATTTTCAAGTGTCTCTCTTCTTGCTCCTGGTCTTGAAGCAGATATCGCATCGGATGCAGCAACTAAAACCGCTTCTATAGTTTGTGGTTCTACATCTCCATGATGTGCTTCTACTGCATTTATAACTAATGGATTTTCTTTGTATTTTTTCAATACATCAACTCCAATTTGAACATGAGTTCCTTCGATGTCATGGTCTAAAGCTTTTCCTATATCATGTAGCAATCCAGCTCTTCTAGCAAGTTTTGGATCTAACCCTAGTTCATCTGCCATAATTCTTGCCAAATTAGAAACTTCGATAGAATGGTTTAATACATTTTGGCCATAGCTTGTTCTGTATTTTAGCTTTCCTAGTAGATTTACTAAGTCTGGATGAAGTCCAATTACTCCTGTTTCCATACAGGCTCTTTCTCCTTCCTCCTTGATAGTTTCTGCAACTTCTTCTTTAGCCTTTTCAACCATTTCTTCAATCTTAGCTGGATGAATTCTTCCATCTTCCATTAATTTTTCTAGCGCTATTCTAGCAACTTCTCTTCTTAATGCATCAAATCCAGAAATTACTACAGCTTCTGGTGTATCATCAATTATTAAATCTACCCCAGTTAAAGTTTCAAGTGTACGTATATTTCTTCCTTCTCTACCAATTATTCTTCCCTTCATTTCGTCATTTGGTAGTGGAACAATTGATACCGTTGTTTCAGCAGTATGGTCTGCTGCACACTTTTGAATTGCATATCCAATTACTTCTCTTGCATTCTTTATTGATTCTTCCTTTATTTTGTTTTCAGCACTTTTGATTAAATTTGCTTTCTCAAGTGTTAATTGCTTGTCAACTTCTGCAAGTAATTGTGCTTTAGCTTCTTCCTTTGATAATCTTGCTATTCTTTGAAGCTCGTCTAATTGCTTGTCCAAAACTTTGGTAATTTCTTGTTTTTTGCTTTCTAAGTCTTGGCGTTTTTGTTCTATTTCTTGTTCCTTTTTTTCGATGTGCTCCATTTTGTTTTCAAGATTTTCTTCTTTTTGTAATAGTCTTCTTTCTTGTTGTTGTACTTCGCTCCTTCTCTCTCTAATCTCGTTGTCAAGATCTTTTCTACTATTCATGATCTCTTCTTTTGCCTTAAAAATTTCTTCCTTCTTTTTGTTTTCAGCTTCTTTTTGTGCTAAGGCTATTATTTTCTTTGCTTCTTCCTCTGCACTGCCTACTTTTGATTCTGCTACTTTCTTTCTTATTGCCATACCTACAAAGGTAAAAATAATTGCTGAGATTAGAAAAATGGCGATATAAATTACGATTTCCATAATTTTACACCTCTTCCTATTTAATTTTCAATGTGCATAAAAATATATATCTAATATCTCTAAATATATATAAATTTTAATCATTTAATTTATCTATTTTAATCTTAATTTTAATATTAGCATATACTTTATCTTATATTATTTTATCTTTATTATTCACCGCTGTCAAGTATTTTTTTATAAATAGGTGTATACTGTACCAGCGTAAAGCTTTAAAATTCATAATATGCTCTTTTATTAAATTGTAAATTAGATAGATAGGACTAGTAATATTTATTTTAAGCCTATATATTCTCTATAGTTTATATCTTTTTTTCTATAATCGTTTGGTGCTAATCCTACTCTAGTTTGCATGTATTGCAATATAAGAATCATTATTACGAAAAAAGAAATTCCAAATATAATCATAGAATTTTTTATGCTTGTATTTGAAACTATCATCGCTCCAAAGGCACAAATCAAACAATTGCCGAGTCCTGTAACTAATCCGTATGCAGAATACACCTTGTTTGCTACTTCTTCATTACTAAAATTTGTTATATATTTCTTTGTTAAAACATAATAGTGACCTGTATCTACATATCTTATTATATACGCTATAATTATAGTAGAAACAATTATAAAGTGATATATTGGTGTTGCCGATATAAGTCCTACTATTAGACAAGCTAGTGTATATGAAATTCCTATAACTGTAAGGCTTTTATTTCTGTATCTTTGATGAAATTTTTCACTTCTTTTAGAAGATATGCCTGCAACTAATTGCATAATAGCATAGATAATTCCTGTTTCACTTGCTGAAATTCCTACTTCGTCCAATAGTCCCATTTCATAAGTTGCCATTACCATTATCATTCCATACATAATCCCAGAATATAGCATTAAAGCTTTTAATCTCCTTGAATTAAATATAAAAGAAAAGGCAAGTCTTAAATCTCTAAAATATATTTTGTATATTTTCTTGCTTTGTACTTGTTCTTCTATTTTTATTTCTTTAAATTTATTTGCAATTATTGCAGAAATTATAAGTATTATAACGCATATTATCATTGGAATATACCCATTTACATCAAATAGTATTCCAGATAAAATAGCAGATATTGCAGATATATAATAATATTTCGATACCGCTTTTCCATCTATTTTTGAATAAATTTGACTCCTATCTGTACTTTCTGGAATTGATACATTTAATATTGCTGGTTCTGCAACTTCTTTCATCGCATGTGACATAGCACCAAATAAGTTAGCTAAAATAAGTATTGGTAATGATGTTGAAAACATGACAAGTATAACAGAAAAAGCTTGTACTAAGTCTGCAATTATTAAACTTTTTTTGTTACCGATTTTATCGATAATTGCTGTTACTGGTAATTGAAATAATACTTTAAATAACCCCCAAAAAGCACTTGCTATAACAATATCCCCTGTTTCAAATCCTTTTACTTGCGTTAAAAATAAAAACTTTATTGCATAGTAAAATAATAAATCAAATGTTAGCATTCTGTGCATTGAATATAATTCCATATTTATTTTTCTTTTTTTTGCTAAAACTTTATCTTCTGGCTCCATAGTTACTCCTTTTGGCTTATATTATCTATTATAAATAATGTATTGTCAATGCGAAATTTAATTTAGATGAAGATTTTGAATTTTGGTACAAAAAAAGATATAAAGTTGAAGCAAACAAAAATTACTAAATCTATCTTTGTCTAATAATTTTAGTTATCTTCAAATTATACCTTTCTTATTGTATTATTATTATAGTTTTGAAATTCATCTATTAAGAACACAATTTCATTTGAATTGTTGTGTTTTTTCTCATATAAAGATTTTTCATTCCCATCTAGTATTGGTGGAAGAAAATTTAGTATTTGTCCTTCTTCTATGTTCAATAGTCTTCCTCTTCATTGTATGGAATATTGGCAGTGCTCTCATAAGCATTTAGAACTTTTTGCATTCTATATAATTCTTTTTGAAGTTCATCATATGGAACTTTTGCTTTTTCATGATTGTAATAGCCTAATATTCCTTTAGAACTTTCATGATGATTTTTCCAAGCTTCAAATTCATGTGACAATTCAGATAAATCCTCTGCACTATAGTGTCCAAATATTTCCTTTGTTAAAGTTAATGCATTGATTATATCTTCTGGTAACTCAACATTATTGCTCTCTTCTTTTAATGTTTTGTAATGATATTTATATTCTTGTCTTACATCATCTAAAACCATACCATTTTTAAAAGCTTCAAAATTTTGGTCAAACATTTTTTCATTATTATTTTTACACATATATATTATCTGTGAAAAAAACATTAGTTTTTGCAATTTTGTATTTCCATCTTGTGAATTGTCTATTCCAGAAATATCGCTGTTCATGAACCATTTTGCGATGTCTATTGGTTCTACTTTACTCATGATTTCACACTCCCTTCTTTTTATATCTTATGTTGGTAATAAATGCTATATTCATTATAGCTACCAATCTATAATACTGTCAACATAATTCGTTCGACAAAGTTCGACAATTGTTTTTTTCTTAAAAAACGCTTTGGGTGATATTTTCTTATTATTTGTGTTTTCATTATTTTAGACAATTTTATAAAAGTTCTATTTATCAAATTCCTTCTTTGCGCAATTTAAAGCTTCTAAAATTACTTTGTCCATATCAAAATATTTATATTGTCCAAGCCTTCCTCCAAATATAATTCTTGAATCTTTATCTGCTAATGCTTTATATTTTGCATATAAATTTGTGTTTTTTTCATCGTTCATTGTATAATATGGCTCTTTTCCTTGTATCCATTTGTCTGGATATTCTCTTGTAATTATTGTTTTATTTAGGGCTTTTCCTTCTGGCAATTTTCCTAAAGTTTGTCCATATTCAAAATGCTTATGCTCTATTATTCTCGTATATGGAATTTCATATTCTGTGTAGTTTACAACTGCATTGCCTTGATAATTATCAATATCTAATTCCTCTGTTTCAAATCTTAAACTTCTATATTCAAGTTCTCCAAATTGATAATTGTAATATTTATCTATTGGCCCTGTAAATATTATTTTATTAGCAATGTTTTCTAATTCTTCTCTATTTTCAAAGAAATCACAGTTTAATCTTACTTCTATTCCATCAAGCATTTTTTCTATAATTTGTGTATATCCACCAATAGGAATTCCTTGATATTTATCATTAAAATAATTGTTATCATATATAAGTCTTACTGGTAAACGATTTATTATAAAACTTGGCAATTCTGTTGCTCTCTTGCCCCATTGTTTCTCCGTATAACCTTTTACTAATTTTTCGTAGATTGTTTTTCCAACCAAAGAAATTGCTTGTTCCTCTAAGTTTTTAGGTTCAGTTATTCCCGCTGCTTTCTTTTCTTCTTCTATTTTTGCCTTTGCCTCTGCCGGAGTAACAACTCCCCATAATTTGTTAAATGTGTTCATATTAAACGGCATATTGTATAGCTCATTTTTATATCTTGCTACAGGTGAATTTGTATAGCGATTAAATTCTGCAAATTGTTGAATATAATCCCATACATCTTTATTGCTTGTATGAAATATGTGAGCTCCATATTTATGTACATTTATTCCATCTATATTTTCTGTATAAATATTTCCTGCTATATGTGAACGTTTATCTATTACTAAACATTTATTTCCTCTTTTTGTAGCTTCATAAGCAAATATTGAACCAAATAGACCTGAGCCTACAATTAGATAATCGTATTTCATAACTTTGCTCCTTATTTTAAAATTTTATTTTTTATTTTTTTTAATTCTTCTAATACAAAATTATCTTTCATAATCAATAAACAAATTACATATGATATACTCCCTACTAATATTTGAATAGCAGTAGAATAAAAATTATTAGTAATTATATTGTCTAGGCCTATACAAATTATATACATTATAAAACTTGAAATAAAATAATTTTTCGTTAAAATTAAGATGTTTCTTAATTTGAATTCATTTCTAATATAATAAATTTGGACTGACATAACTGTAAATTCCGCAAAAACAGTTCCTATGGAAGCTCCTATCGCTCCATATTTCCATATCAAACATGAATTTAAAATGACATTAACTATGGCTCCATAAATAACTGACTTAGTATATTGTTTTTGTCTTTTAGTTGGTAATAAATATTGTATTCCCGTTGCATTACTTAAACCTGTAAATAACATAATTGGTGAAATAATTTTCAATAATATACTAACTTTTTCATAACCCTCTCCAAAAAAGACTGGAACAAAAGAATCTGAAATGGCTAATATTCCAAATATCATTGGAAAAGCTAATAAAAATACTACTCTAAAAGATTTATTCATATATACTGATATTTTAGATTTATCATTATTTTCAAAACAATTCGCAATTCTAGGTAGCATGACTGTTCCAATTGATGTTATTACTGTTAGTGCCATTCTAACTATTTTTTGGCTTTGTTCATAAAATCCAACCTCTGATTTATCTTCTATTATAGTTCCAATCATTATTCTGTCAAGCAATGTATATATTTGTATTGCAATTTGTGGAATAAATAACACAATAGTTGGTTTTAAATGCCTAAATATGTTTATTTTTCTTATATTTATTTTTTCTAAATATTTTGGCAAATAAAACCATAATGAAATATTTCCCAAAATTGCAGAAAGTACATATATTAAAAAATATATAATTAAGTCATCTGATGTTTTTACAAATAAAAATATGCATATAACGCTAATTAACTTTACTAACGTATTTCTAAAAACTGTTTTTTTAAAGTTCTCTAATCCTTGAAAAAACCAACTTATATCAAGACAGCTTGCAATTATTTCTATAGTTAAAACTTTATAATATATATTATATACATTATTTTTTACAACAAATGTGAAATAAAAAATTATTAACGAAATAGTTGTAGTAATTATTCTTAGAAAAACAACTTCAAAAAAAATCTTAGTAATTTCTTTAGTATTTTCTTGTTTATAAGCTATTTCTCTTTGTCCATATAATGCAATTCCCAGTGAGCCAAATAGAATAAAATATGCTGAAATTGATAGAGTGTAACTATATATTCCTATGTTTTCAGCTCCTAGCACTCTTGATATATACGGTGCTGTAATTAATGGTAAAATTAATACCAATATCTGATATGTTAAATTGTATAAATAATTTTTTGTAATACTTTTTTTGTTCATTTTTTCCTCTTATTATTTTATTTCTTTAAATTTTTTTTCTTTATTAATATAGAAAATGTTATTTTCTTTTACTTCAAACTTTACAACTGACATTGCTGCAATTACAGAATTATGCATTATTTTACTTCCTCTTAAAATAATACTTTTAGCGCCAATCCACACATTATCTTCAATTTCAATTTTTGAACTTTTAAATTTATCCCATTCCACCATTTCATCTTTTTTCATAATGTGATCATTATCAAATATATAAACATCTGGACCAATTGCTACATTTTCTCCTATATTGACATCATCTAAACATACAATTCTGCATAATTCATTCACAAAAGTTTTATTTCCAATTTTTAAATTAGCTTTTTTTCCAACTTCGATATAACAATTTTCTAGAAGAACAACGTCTTTTCCAAATTCTAATTTTCCATTTTCATCAATAATTATTCTGCAATTTTTTGCAACTAAACAATTATTATTAAATTTAATTTTTGCACTTTTATTTCTTATAATAATTCTAGCTTTGGGATGAAAAAATATTGAAAAATTCGATTCGATTTTTATTCCTCTGAGTTTATAAAAAAATAATTTAATATAACCTAATAATCTTAAAATTTTATTCATTTTATACTGAATCACCTTTACTTATTCTATTTAATTTTTAATTTCTTTTATAAAGTTATTTAATTTTATCCTTTCATTTCTTCGTTTTTTAGTGATTTATACCAAAATTTTAAGTATTGTCTTAAATTTTTTCTATGCTTGATTTTTCTTTTTATTTTTCTTAAAATTTTAAATTTTTTGTTTTTAATTTCTCTAATTGAAAATTTTTGATTTCCATATTGTTTAATTACTGAACACCATCTTTCAGATTTTAATAATGTAAATTTTTCTTTTGCTTCTCTATAAGCCATCAAAGTAATTGTCTGATCATCATCAGATAATCCAACACTTGCTAGAGCTAATATGTTCTTTTTTATTAGTTTCCACAAGTCAATCCATAAATAATCTTTGGCAACCATTATTCCACCTTGTATATAACTATTCATTCTTCTACATATTTCAAATATTGGTAAATCATCAAGATCATTTATAGTAAATAATGTTATCTTATCTTCTTTAAAATTATATTTCCATTCAAAATCAAATTCTTCTGAATTTATATAATATTCGCCTCCATGGTTAAAACCAAAATCAATCCAAGCAATCATTCCACTAGCTAAGTTTTTGTTTACTGCATCTTGTACAAACCAAGATTTCATATTTGTTAAATAATTATAGTCAGCATTCCAAGCTTCTGGAAATGTTGGATTCATTTTAAAATTAATTGCTAAGTTACTTTTAGTTGTATTCTTTATTTTTTCATAACATTCTTCATCAATTTTTTTCCAGTCGTCTATTACTATAACTTTTGTATTGTCTCTATGATATTTTTCCTTTCTAATATTTTCAACATATTTACTAGTTTCAAGATCAGTGTAAATTACCATATCATTTTTTATTCTAGCCCAAAATTCAAAATATTCCAAATATTTATTGTTTGGTCTTTCGAAATTTTTCCAATTTTCTCTTTTAAGTGGAAAAAAAGCCGTTACAATAGTTATTTTTTCTGTATCCATCTATATCTCCTTTTATTCATATTTGAATTCATGCTCTAATAGTTTGAAAAAGTTATCTGTATATTGTTCTTTTGTAAATAGTTTAGCTCTTTTTTCAGATTCACTTGCCATTTCATCTCTTAATTTTTTATCTAGAATTAATTTATTCATTGCATTTTCAAGTTCATTAACTAAATTTTCTCTATTTACCATTATTGCATTTTTCTCAGTTACTTCTTCTGGAATACCTCCACAATTACTAACAATTTGAGGCAATCCCATTGTCATTCCTTCTATAACAGTTAATGGACATGGGTCATCAAAAATTGAAGGAACAATTTGAATGTCAGCTGAGCTATATATTTCTCCCATATTTTTATAATCTATATATCCTGTAAATATAATATCTTTTTCAAATGGTTTAGCTATTGAAATTAATTCTTCTATATATTTTGTTTTATTCTTTTTGCTAAAAAAAGAAGCACCTATTATCATTAATTTTGCTGATTTGTTTTTATTTCTTACATTTATAAAAGCTTTAACTAATTCTTTTACTCCTTTGTCCTTACATACTCTTCCTGAAAATATAAAAACAATATCATCATCTTTTATATTATATTTTTCTCTTATTTTTTTCCTATTTTCTAAAGTTTTTTGTTTAGTAAAAGTTTCAGAATCTATACCATTAAATAAAGTTACAACTTTATTTTCTTTTCCTAATGTTTCCACTCTATTTTTTATATAATCACTTACTGTAAATACTTTTTTACAACCATCATAAATTCTTTTCCCATCTTGTATTGTAGCATTGACGTTGTCATTATGCAAATGAAGTATTACCTTATTAGGGAATTTTTTAGAAAGTGGTGGAATTAAACTAGCATTGTTTTCAACTATAACTAAATCATACTGTTTATTATTTTTTTCAATATCTTTGATTACTTCATTTATAAATGCAAAATTAACTGGCAAATGGATTATTTTATGTAAAAAAGCTCTAGCATATCTCTTCGTTTGATACCAAATATTGTTTGTGTGAATATATGAAAATTTACAATGTTTGTATCCTTTATTTGAATTTTCTATAGCTTTGCAATATGTACTATACACTTCAAAATCATATTTTCCATTTTTCTCATTTTCATCTATATACATATCTATTAGTGTTTCTACTGCTCCACCTTTTATTGAAGGTATAGGCAATCCCCCACTGATTATTACTAATATTTTTTTCTTCACGTTTTTCTCACTTTCGCTTTCAATATAATTTAGCTCTTTTCTATGTTCTTTTTCATATTTATCAATAATAGTATTTATATAAAATGCCATTACTATAAAAATATAGAACATTTGACTATCTTGATAAACTTCTACTAATCCTACAATAAAATAAGTCAAAAATCCAAATGAAATCATGTTTGTTATTTCGTTTATTCTATTTTTTTTCATTTTCTTATAACAATTAAATATTATATTATAAAAAAGCAAAAATGCTAATAACCCACCTTCAAGTAAAATATTTAAATAAGTGCAATGTGCATGAAAAATATTTAATGTTTTATCTCTAACTTCAAACTCTTCAACTCCTAATCCTAATATTGGATTATTCGAAATATGTTCAAAACATCTATCCCATATTTGAGTTCTACCAGTAAATGTAACACTTTTTTTCAAATTGTTTTCTATAAAATCTTGAAAATTGTATTGTACTCTAAAAACAACAATTGATAGAAAAAGTATTAAGCCTAAAATAATATAATTTCTTAAATTAAATATTTTTGCTTTTTTATTTCTTTTATATAAGAAAAGTAAATAAAAAACAAGAAAGCTAGCTCCAATAATCGAAGTCACTGACCAATCTCTTATATATAAAGTTAATATCATTATTAATGAACTATATGACCAAAAGTCAAGCTTATTATTAAAATATATAGATCTAATCCATATAAAGAAAACTCCTAGTACAAGCATAATTGTAGTTGTGTTATCATTGCCTAAAAAATACACTGGTGTAAGTCCATCTGGATTAAATATTCCATTTTTAAAAATTAATGCTGTTAATAAATTAATTGTAATATAGCTATATATGATTGTACTAATACCATCCAATAATCCTTTTAAATTGTTTTTTATCAATAATTCTGTATACATACTTATTGCTAGCCATTTTATATATGTTTTTATAAATGTAGAAAAGTCTTTAGTCCCTACTAATGTACTTATACCAAGTCCAATCACATATAAAATTAATGCAATTTGTATTTGTGATTTTTCTTTTTTTTCTATGCAATCTAAAGTGTAAAATAAAATTATTATTCCCCCTGAAATAGCCATAAAAGCATTATATATAGCATTTATATCTTTATAATAATATAAAATTAATGGTTTAAAAAAAGTTAAAAACAATAAAATTATAGTAATTTTATTATACATAATTTTATCTAAATATTTTTTTATACATTTACTTTTCACTATTTATCCTCCCTAATGCCTTATCATAAAAGTCATATAATTTTTGTCTTTCTTCATTTATGTCGTAACCGTTTTTTTTGAAATTTTGAAAATCTATTTTTCTATCATAAACGTTGTTTTCATTTTCTTTAACAGTATCAATCCATTTTTCTTTTTCTGAAAGATTAATAAGATTTATTCTATCTGTTATTTTTACATCATTTGGTACATTTTCTGATGAAATACATTTTAAACCTGTTGCTTGAGCTTCAATTAAGACAATTCCTAATCCTTCAAACAATGTTGGAAATAAAAACAAATCCATTCCCATCATTAATTCATTTACATCACTTCTATTTGATAATATAAGGACATCATCATCTAATTTAAGTTCACTTATTTTATTCCTTACTTCCTTTTCTAATTCTCCATCTCCAACTAATAACAATATAGTATTTTTATTTTTTTCATGTATTTTCGAAAAAATTTCTAATAAAAAAGCATGATTTTTTTGTTTTGTAAATCTACCTACATTTCCAATTACATATTTATCATTTATATTTAATTTATTTCTTATTTCATTTCTTTTTAAATCTTCATATATAAATTTTTCTAAATTAATTGCATTCTTTAATATATATGCTTTTCCAGAAGTTTTACCAAATAAATAGCTTGCTGCATCTTTTGTACATGCCATATATACATTGGAAAAAAGTTTACCTAATGTACTATATATATTGTTTTTCTTTGCATAGGCAAAATGCGCATGACTTATTCTAACTTTAACTCCGCAAAAAAAAGCAATGGCATTTGGTAGAAAGTTTCCCATAGTCATATGAGAATGTACTATGTCAGGTTTTTCTTTTTTAATAATCTTTACCATGGTTCTAATATATTTTATAATATGTTTTTTTTCGTTTACCTTATATATCTTAAATCCTATATCTTCAAATTTTCTTTTTACCTCTTGAACATTACATTCTTGAGTTGCAATTGACAAATTATATTGATTTGTGGTTGAAAAGTAGTTATAAAGTAATGTTTCTACTCCGCCATTTCCCAGTCCGTATACTACATGCATTACATTTATTTTTTGCATTTTCATATATATATCGGTAAGTTCTTTACTTGCTTTTTTAATTTCATATTTTTCAAATATTTCATTTGAATCAATATCTTTTTTATATGCTTCTTTATATTTTAATATTTCTTCTTTCCATCTTTCTATGTTTTCGTTCAACCCTATAAATTCAACGTTATCAGTCACTTTTACTTCTGAAGTAATATTTTTTGAAAATATACATTTTGTTCCAGATGCTTGAGCCTCAATTCCGACTACAGGTAATCCTTCAAATCTAGATGGTAAAACAAATAAGTCCATGGCTTGTAAATAGTCTTGAACTCTATTTGTAGTACCTAAAAACATTACCTTACTCTCAATACCTAATTCTTTTACTTTTCTTTGAATGTCTTCTTCTAATTCTCCTTCTCCTATTAATAATAAAATAGCATTTTTTTCTTCCTTTTGGACTTCATAAAATACATCAATTAAAAATTCATGATTTTTTTGAAAAGAAAATCTTCCAACATGTCCAATCACAAATTTATTTTCTATATTTAATTTTTTCCTTATAATATTTCTTAAATTTTCGTTAAACTTATATTTATCTAGTTCTATTGCATTATTTATTATCTTAAGATTGTGTTTTTTTAATATTCTTTTTCCAAACATCCATTGTGCTGCTAATTCAGAGCAAGCAAAAAAATCTGTTGCCAAATATGTAAAAGGTTTATTAATACAATTTAATATTTTCCTAACAATTCCTGATGGTGTATTTGAATTATGGGAATGTATTATTATATGTTTTACTTTTTGAAATTTAGATACTATAATCGGTAGTATATTTGCTAAAGATAACATGTTTATATGTATAATTCTATAATTATTTTTTTTAATAATTTTAGTTAATTGGTTACAATATTTAATAGGGTTCTTTTTTTCTGAACATATTCTATAAATTTTTCCTCCAAGTTGCTTTATTTCATCTTCAAAGCATAATTTATCATAAATAGAAACAAAATCAAATTGAATTTTATTTCTATCTATATTTCTATAATAATTCATCAAAAAAGTTTCTACTCCACCTATTTTATCATGCATTCCGATTATTAATACTCTAATTGGCTTGTTTCCCGACATGACTTTCCCCCTAAAAACTCTTTTCATATTTTTTTCCTGTAAATTTTGCTTTCAAAAAAGATGTCCCTTTTTTTAGCCAATTTACATTTTGCATATCTATTACTTTTACTTCTTCGTATTTTATTTGATTTTTATTAATCCAAACATCTAATAAAAGTTCTGATATTCTTCCATAAAATCTAGCATGAAAATCGCTATATTGGCTTACATCAACTCTTTTTTCTAATTCAAATAAAATATCAAAAAGCCAATTACAGTATTCATTTAATATTTCTTTTTTCATTATAAACATATTAAACATATGTGCAGATGTTCTTTTATGTAATTTATCAAATTCTTCTAAGTATTCTGGATATTTCTCTCCAATAATTTTTCTTGTTTCATCTAATGGCTCCACATACATTGTGTGTTCATAATGAGAATATAAATTTTCTATATAATAATTTCTTTTCTTAGGTAGTATAACATCTACTTTTTTTAATATTTCTTCGGCTTGTTCTTTTGTTAGAACTATTTTAAATTTTTCGTTTTCATTTTTTGGAATTCTCTTTTTTAGAGTAAAATGTCTTCTATAATGAGCTAACCCTATGTATTTAGCATCCATATTTTTCCATGCAAAATATAGTCCTGTTAATTCACAAAAGTAAGGATTTTTTTTAGATATGTTATCCTCACCGTCATTATCGGCCTTATACTCTTCTATTCTTTCTTTTTTTTCAGCACCAACTTGTAAAGGTACATATATATTTTCTTTTGGCATTTGATATTTTTTATGTGTTGCTATTACTATTTGTATGTTTTCCACTTTATATTTTAGTTCCTTCCATATATATTGTATTTCTTATATTTTAGTAGTTTTATTAAATTGCTCCTTCTTTTTTGAATACTGCTATAAAAGTTTTGAAAAATATTTTTGTATCTAGCCATAAAGAACAATTATCAACATAATATAGCTCCATATTCATTCTTTCTTCGTATGTAGTATTGCTGCGTCCATTTGCTTGCCAATATCCTGTAAGTCCTGGTTTTACACTTAGAAATTTATCTTTATCACTACCATACTTTTCTATTTCATCTTTTACTACAGGTCTTGGTCCTACAAAGCTCATGTCACCTTTTATAATATTCAACATTTGTGGTAATTCATCTAAACTTGTTTTTCTTAAAAAATTGCCTAATCTTGTTATTCTTGGATCATGTTGTAACTTATGGTTTTCTTCAAACTCTTTTCTCATTTCTTCATTTTCTTCTAAATATTTCTTTAGCTTTTCATCTGCATTTATGCACATTGATCTAAATTTGTACAATCTAAATACTTTACCATTTTTCCCGTATCTTAGCTGTTCATAAAATAAAGGTCCTTCGTCTTCTTTTAGAATTTTTCTAGCTATATATATGGCTACAGTAGTAGGAATTAGTACTATAATTCCTACTAAAGCTCCAATTATATCAATTATCCTTTTAATAAAATTATATAATATTTTATTTTTTCTTATTGTTTTTGTCTCGTTTTGCGCTATTTCTATAACTTTTGCAGGTTGTTTTACTTCTGTTTGTGAAATTTCAATTGTATCTTCAGACAAAGCTAAATTATTTCTCTCCATTACACTTTCCCTCTTTTTTCTAATCTGAATATTCCGTCTTGTTTATAATTTGGTCGCTTATATTTTTTACTGTTTCGCTTACTTCATAATCTTCTTGTTTAAACGCTTCTTGATGTAATTTCTTAACATTACTTTCTAAAGTAACAGGTACTCCATACCATCTATCCAATGTTATTCCTTTTGTTTCATATGGCCATCCTAAGCTTTCTTTAATATCGAAAGATGCAATGCTTGGTATTAATGCTAATATTTCACCAGCTGATATATTTGTGCTTATTCTTGGTAAAATAGTATCTGCAAAACTGTTTAGTTTAGAGATGCTTAATGTTTTTGCTTTTTTCATCATTGCTTCTATTACTGTTCTCATTCTTTCTGTTCTTTTATAGTCTCCCCCAGAAGTGTATCTAATTCTTGAGTATGCTACAGCTTGTACTCCATCCAATGTTTGTGTTCCTGTTTTTGTTATGTGTGTTGAAGATACTCCAGAGCTACTAGAAGTTGCGTCTATGTAACTATTTATATATTTCAATTCTTCACTATCTATATTAATCTCAACTCCACCTAAAGCATTAACTGCAACGATTACTGCGTCAAAATTAACTGTTACATATTCTGTTATATTTAAATCTAAGTTTGTATTTAAAGCTTTTAGAGCATTTTGTGCTCCACCATATGAATATGCATGTGTTACTTTGTCTAATCTAGATTTGCCGTTTTCTTCAATTTGCATATATGTGTCTCTATAAACTGATATTAATTTTACGTCTTTTGTTTTTTGATTGATACTTGCAATTATTATGCAATCACTTCTGTTTCCTAACCCATAGTCATCTTCTCTACTGTCTATTCCAAGTAATGCTATATTTCTATATCCAGATAATGCTTTGTTAGTTTCTTCTGTAAGTCCAATTGCAGTTTCATCAATAGTCTCTGTGTTTATTTTTCCTAATTTATCTCCTATAAAATAAGTTGCTATCCCCGCCAATACAGCTAGTATCATTAGGAATACAACTAATATTCTTAAAAAAATTTTTTTCCCTTTTCCACCTTTTTTATCTTTTACCTTATATGTTTCTTCTTTATCATCTACAAAATGTTTTCCCATTTTTATTTATGGCAATTTTTTTGCCATATCCTCCTTCTACATTTTCTTTAATCGTTCTACATTATATATTAATAATTTATTTTTATCAATATATTTTTAATATTTTTTACATATGTTGATGTCATATTTTACAATAAAAAAGAACAACCTCTGATAGTTATTAGAGATTGTTCTTTCAATTACATGTTTTATTAAATTTTATAAAGTTAATATTTATACTTAATAAATTTATTTAACAACTATGTTAACTAACTTTTTAGGAATAGCTATTTCTTTTACAATAGTTTTTCCATTAATATATTTTTTTACATTTTCTATTTCTTTAGCAATATTCTTCATCTCTTCTTCTGTGCATGATATTGGAACTTGTGCTCTTCCTTTTAATTTTCCATTTATTTGCACTACCATTTCATATGTATCGTCTACTAATTTCGATTTATCATATGTTGGCCAAGGTTCATAAGCAATGCTTTCCGTATTTTTAAATACTTCACTCCAAATTTCTTCAGTAATGTGTGGTACAATTGGGTTTAATAATTTAATAAAGTTTTTTGCATATTCTATATTCCAAGAATTTTCTTTATAAACTTCATTTACAAAAATCATCATTTGAGATATTGCAGTATTAAAATTTAATGTTTCATAATCTTCAGTTACTTTTTTTACTGTTTGATTATATATTTTGTCTAAATTTGGATTATCTTTAAATTCTTTCATTTCTTCATGGTATAGTCTCCAGACACGGTCTAAAAATCTTTTTATCCCTTTAACAGCGTCATCATTCCATGGTTTGTCTGCTTCAAGAGGTCCCATAAACATTTCATACATTCTAAGAGTATCTGCTCCATATTGTTTTACTATATCATCAGGATTTATAACGTATTTTGGGAAACGTTTCCCCATTTTCATTCCATTTGATCCTAATATCATTCCTTGATGTACCAACTTTTTAAAAGGTTCTTTAACACTAACTAGCCCTTTGTCATATAAGTAATTGTTCCACATTCTAGAATACAGTAAATGTCCTACTGCATGTTCTGGCCCACCTACATATAAATCAACTGGCATCCAATGTTTAATTAATTCCGGATCTGCAAAAGCATTGTCGTTTGTAGGATCTATATATCTTAAATAATACCAACTTGATCCTGCTGACCCAGGCATTGTAGATGTTTCTCTTACTCCATTTATTCCATTTACTTTTACATTTTTCCATTCGGTAGCATTTTCTAATGGTGCTTCACCATTTTTTCCTTTATAATCATCCATTTGTGGCAAAACCAATGGTAAGTCTTTATCATCTAATGCAATATCTCTACCGTCTTCTAAATGAATTATTGGTATTGGTTCTCCCCAAAATCTTTGACGTGCAAAAATCCATTCCCTAATATGATAATAATTTTTCTTTTTTGCACATCCTATTTTAACAAGTTTGTTAGTAATTGCTATCTTTGCTTCCTCGACTGTTAGTCCTGTAAATTCTTCGCTGTTTATTAATTTACATCCCTTATTTAAATAGTTTTGTTTTTCAAAAGCGCATTCATTAGTGTCTGCTCCATCTATTACTTGTATCATTGGTATATTATATTTTTTTGCATATTCAAAATCTCTTTGATCGTGACTTGGAACAGCCATTACAGCTCCAGTTCCATAAGATGCCAGAACAAAATCTCCTAAAAATATAGGTATTTCTTTACCATTTACAGGATTAATTGCCAATATGCCATCCAACTTAACACCACTTTTTGTTTTATTAAGTTCTGTTCTATCAATTTCTGATTTTTTGGCTGTTTCTTCTCTATATTTAGTTACTTCATCCCAGTTTTTAATTCTGTCTTTTAATTCATCTATTAATTTATTTTCTGGCGCCAACACCATAAATGTAATTCCATATATAGTTTCTATGCATGTAGTAAATATTGAGAACTTTCCACCATCTTTAATTTTAAATTCAACTTCTACACCTTCAGATTTTCCTATCCAATTTCTTTGCATTTCTTTGGTTGATTCTGGCCAATCAATTTCCTCTAGTCCTTCTAAAAGTCTTTCAGCATAAGCAGGTATATCAATAATCCATTGTTTCATATATTTACGAACTACTGGGTAGCCTCCTCTTTCACTCTTACCATCTATTACTTCGTCATTTGCCAAAACAGTTCCTAATTCTTCACACCAATTAACTGGCATGTTAATCTGTTTAGCAAGTCCATCCTCGAATAATTTTTTAAATATCCATTGTGTCCATTTATAAAAACTTGGTTCACTTGTTGAAATTACTCTATCCCAATCATAAGAAAATCCTAATCTTTTTAGCTGTCCTTCAAATGTTTTTATGTTCTTTTTTGTAAATTCCGCTGGATGATTTCCTGTTTGAATTGCATATTGTTCTGCAGGTAATCCAAAAGAGTCATATCCTATTGGGTGAAGTACATTATATCCTTGCATTCTTTTCATACGTGACACTATATCTGTTGCAGTATATCCTTCTGGATGTCCCGCATGAAGTCCAACTCCTGAAGGATATGGAAACATATCAAGTGCATAAAACTTTGGTTTAGAAAAATCCCAAGCATCTACTTTAAATGTTTTATTTTTTTTCCAATAATCTTGCCATTTCTTTTCTATTTTTATAAAATCATACATTTTACATATCTTCCTTTCTATCAGTTAAATAATCATCTCGATATATGCTGTAAAGTTCTTTCTAAAGCTAAATAATATAATTATTTTCCATATATTTTTATTTATGTTTTCGCTATAATATCATATAAGCTAATTTTTTTCAAGTTTTATTGCTTATATCGCAATAAATTAAGTTCTTTATTTTACTAATCAATATAAGTCAGTAAAAGATTGATATCTCTGATTTTGCGTATAAAATAAAAAGAAAAAACGTCGATAGATCCGACGATTTTTCTTTTCAATTGCCTCTTTTCTTTAAGAATGAATGTGATTGTTTAAAATTTGCCGACGATATTTTTGCTCCTGTTTATATAACAATCGCTATGAAAACAATGACAACAACGGTTGCAAGAATGTTACTCAGCCAAGCATTCAATCCAAGCTCATTAAAAGTCCGTCTACTTCCAGTAAACACACTAGGTATCATTCTAAAAGTATTTCGGATAACCCAACCGATTCCCTGGAATAAGCTTCTGCCAAGATATCCAATTGCTCTGAAAATTCCCCCAACCACAGTAGCTCCCAGGTTATTGGAAATCTTCATTCCCACCGCTCCGAAAATCATGACGATTCCTGCCAAAGTAATAACAATCAGCATAATCGGCTCCAGAAGTGCCTGAGCGTACACTCCAATTTGCGGAATAGCCACATTCACAAAGAAAAAGTATAATGCAATCAACATAGTTTCCTCTACCTCCAGAAATTTTTTCTATTTGCACACCCTAAGGTGGAAAAACGGGGATTAACTATATCTATATACAATAGGATCAAACCTATACAGATTAATTATATAATATTATGTAAAATATGTCAAAAAGCTAATTTTCTAGTTTTAAAAAGATTAATTTTTTCAAAAAGAAAAAATCAATCTTTACTGATTGATTTTCTAGTTCTAACATAAATATTAATGGAGCGAATCACATACAAGTTACGAACTTTATTCTCTTTCTGTATTCATTATATATTAAAATTAATATATTTTCA
>CALXBZ010000007.1 GCA_944386665.1 uncultured Clostridia bacterium | reverse complement strand
ATATTTTTAATAGTTGTATCAATTAGTTATGCAATTTATATAAATAAAATCGTTAAGGATTAACACAAATTACAATAAATGAAGCAGATAGTTAGTTGCTAATTATCTGCTTTTATGATAGAATATGGAAAAATAAAATAGTAATTTGTAGGAGGAAACAAATAATGAAAAAGAAAATTATTATATTAATTATTGTAATAGTACTTTTTATATTGTTAGTGCCCATACCAATGCATTTAAAAGATGGTGGAACAGTTGAATATAAGGCATTATTATATACAGTTTCAAAAGTGCATAGACTAAATTTAATTCCAATAGAAGAAATGGAAAAAGAAGAAAATAATAAAGGATATGAGGATGGAATAATTATAGAAATTTTGGGATTTGAAATATACAATAATGTTAAATAAATTACAAGTTCTGGGTAAGTTTTTATAAAAAATTTTTAGATATAAAGTTTAAGGAGGGGATTTAGCCCTCCTTTTTTATCATGCAAAACAAACGTTTACAAAGAATAAAAATGATGCTATAATAATTTTGATTTTATATGAAGATAAATTGTAAGAAGATTTAATTATGGAAAAATTAGTGTTTTAACATACAAACAAATAGAAAGGGTAGAAATGAAAAAAATAAAAGAATTTGTAATAAAGAATTTTGTGTGGATAATATTATTTATCTGTTTAATAATTTTTTTTGCATTAGCAAAAAATGTTTTTAATGAAGAAATAATACATGTAGACATAATAGGATATGAAATAATATCAACATATCTAATATCTGATACTATGACACCGATTGTAAAGTTCATTACTAATATTGGAGGAAAAATTTGTTTAATTAGTATTACTATTGCTTTGTTGTTGACCTTAAAAAACAAAAAAATTAGCTTATCAGTATGTGCTAATTTAATTATTGTAACCTTATTTAATTTGTTAATAAAAAATATATTACAAAGACCAAGACCAACAGGAATTAAACTGATTAACGAAAGTGGATATAGTTTTCCGTCAGGACATTCTATGGTGAGTATGGCATTTTATGGATACATTATCTATTTAATATATAAAAACATTAAAAATAAATATATAAAATGGACTTTAATATCATTATTAAGTTTGCTTATAATTTCAATTGGAATAAGTAGAATTTACTTAGGAGTTCATTATACAAGTGATGTGATAGCAGGCTTTTTAATTGCAATATCATATTTAATCATATATATTAAATTAACAAATAAATTAATAGAAAATAACAAATGACCAATAAATTCAATAAGCCACATAAGGAGCATTATAGAGAAAAAATGAAAATATATATTATACAAATGTATTCAAATACATTCCCATCAAAACTAGTAAAACTTGTAACCAAATATAAATATAGCCATATAGGAATATGTTTAGATAAAGAGTGCAATCTGATTTATTCCTTTGGAAGGAAAAGTTTAAACAACTTTTTAAATGGCGGTTTTGTCATTGAGCCTAAAACAGGAGAATTTTTTAAGAAGTTTAATCAAACAACATGTAGAATATATGAATTAGAAGTTGATACAAATCAGTATATGGGAATTAAAGCAAAATTAGAGTATATGGAACAAAATGAAAAAATATATAAATATGATTTTTTAGGAACATTTTTAAGATTATTTAATATACCGATTTCTTTTAAAAATCGTTATGTGTGTAGCCAATTTGTAGCAGAGATATTAGAAGAATTCAATATACATAAATTTGAAAAAAATACATGCTTTATAAAACCAAGAGACTTCGAGAAAATAGAAGGAATTAAAGAAATATATTCAGGTAAATATTTATCGTATACAAATTAAGTGTAGAAATAGAAAATGGTTCTAAGAGTGTTACCTCTTAGAACCATTTTTCGAAGGTATTAATTTATTTAGGGATTTTCTTGAGACTCTGCCGAATTATCGGCTGTTTCTTCTAGTTCGGCTCGTGCAGCTACGGTTTCTAAATCCTTCTTTTCATAAATCCAGCAGGGGAAACAATAATACTTCAGACTCTCATCGCTAAATCCATTTGCGTATCCTTCCTCACGTACATCATAATTCCAAATGCCGTAATTATATAAGTTAGGATCTCGTACAACTATTTTCCCATCTTCAGTAAGTCCAGAGAGAACTATATAATGCCCACCATCTGTGAAAATACTTGGAGATTTTGGATTGGCTATTACAACATGTCCGTTCTCCAGAGCTTTTTTGACTGTATCCCAGTCATAGACAGGGTCACTAACTTCAATTCCGTAATCCTCTGCACTATCTTTGAAGAGAGAATAGGAAGAACCGTAAGGTCCGTGGTACCTAAAATATGTTTTTGCAAGATCTCTGATGGGAACCTCTTCGTCTAGAAGATAGGTAAATACCATGCTTACACATGCAATACCACATCCTCCGCGTCTGATTGTTGAACTGCCATACTTGACGTCAGGATAATACGTTTGAAAATAATGAGGTGGTTCAGTGTACTTTTCCACGTAGCCAGATTCTGTTATACCAGGTTCTCTGTTCAGCGAGAGTGGCGGAACAATAAACTGCTGGTTCTCATACTCGATGAGATAAGGATTGTCCTCCACACTTGCGGCAGTAGCAGCCTGGGCATGAATTGGTGAGAATGAAGAAAACATCATTGCTGCAATCACCAATACAATTAAAATCCGTTTCATAAAATAAATCTTCCTCCTTGCCTTTCGGCTTCAAATTTAAGCATATAGCTATAACACCATTATACCATATTTATAGAAAATTTTCAAAAGTAATTTACGTACATTTTATAAAAGTAAAAATAAAAAGGGATAATTGATAAAATTTATAAGATTATTGTATAGAAAAAATTTTTATGTTATAGTATTAATATAAAAAATCATATTGAAAGGAATAAAGCATGCTATTAGCATTTTCGGGAATTACAGGTGTTGGAAAATCTTATTTTTCAGAAGAAATTACAAAAAAGTTGAACTTTAAAAAGGTTAATACAATTAGAACAAGAACAATAAGGCCAGGAGAACAAAACGGAAAAACTGGGTTATTTATGACAAAAGAAGAACTAGAACAATTAAAAAAAGAAGGAAAAATTATATACGATTTTGAAGTTTTCGGAGGAAGTTATGCGTACAAAAAAGACGAGATTCTATCAGACGAAAACTATGTATTTGAAATGTATTACAAAACAATAGAAGACTGGAAGAAAATTAGACCAGATATAGTTACTATTTATTTAATACCAAAAGATATAAATAAAGCATTAGAAAAAATAAAAGAAAGAAATTTGACTAAAGAAAAAGAAGAAGAAAGATTAAAAGAAACGAATCAGCAATATAATGAATTTATAAACAATAAAGAATTACAAGAAAAATTTGACTATATACTGTATAATGATTATGATGTTGAATCAGAAAAGAAATTGATGGAATTGATAAAGAAAATAATGTAAAAATAAAAGTTAATTTAAAGATATTCTGATTACAGCAATACTGAAAACTTGAATAGAGTAAGAAAGGAAATAATTTAAGTATGGCAGATATATTTTTTAAAACTAATGAAGATTTTAATCAAATTATAAAAAACACACTTAAAAAGGATATAAAAGATATAAAACAAATAACAACAGGCTGGACAAACATAGTATTTGAAGTAAAAACAGATGATGGAAGCTATTTTTTTAGATTTCCAAGAGACGAGTTCTGGTCTAGAACTATTGTAAAGGATTGTGAATTTGCAAATTACATTTATGATAAAACAGATTTTAATACTAGCAATTTACAATTAAAATTTGACAATGAACGTCCTTTTAGTGTACATAAAAAAATAGAAGGTACTCCTCTTGCAGAAAAAATGGATTTTTTAACAGAAGAAGAAGTTGCAAATGTAAGCAATGACATTGCAAAGTTCATGTATGAGTTACATAGCGTTAACTTTAACGAGAAAGAAGTATTTAAGACTAATAACATTGGTTTGAAATTACAAGAATTTTTAGATGAACTTTTAAACTTACATGTGAGCAAAGAAGATAGAGAATTTTGGAAATTAGAAAAGATAAATGACAAATGTCAAAATTTAGTACATGGAGATTTAAATTCTAGTAATGTTCTATTGGATGAAAATAATAGAGTAACAGCAATAATAGATTTTGGCTTTGGAGGATTTGGCGACAAGTATGATGACTTATCTAGAATAATAGGTAGATGTCCTAGCAAGTTTAAAGACGAAATAATAAAGAGTTACGAGGAATATTCTAATGTTCCAGTGAACATGGAAATGCTGGACAACAAAATAGAAAAGTGGGATAACATTGACAGAGGATATATAAATTACATGAAAAAGAATTGTATTACATGTTAAAAGTAGATGTTAGCAAAAAACAATTATTTTAGAAAATGGCGTTGTTACAAGTTTGAATACACTTATGAACTTTAGTAACGTTCAAAATTGGAGGTTAAAATTTTGAATAGTAATAGATTGTTGATAATAGACGGAAATAGTATAATGAATAGGGCTTTTTATGGAATTATGAGCTCAAAAACACTTATGTCTGCTGATGGCATATATACAAATGCCATATATGGCTTTTTATCAATTTTATTTAAAGAATTGGAAGATTTAAAGCCGGATTATATTGCAGTAGCATTTGATTTGAAAGCTCCAACTCATAGGCATATGATGTATTCAGAATATAAAGGAACAAGACATGGCATGCCAGAAGAATTAGCTCAACAAATGCCTCTTATTAAAGAAATTCTAAAAGATATGAATATAACAATTATAGAAAAAGAAGGCTATGAAGCAGATGACGTGTTAGGAACCATTTCTAAGGAAGCTTCAAATAAAGGGCATTTAGTTACAATATTATCAGGGGACAGAGATACTTTTCAACTTGCAAGTGATAAAGTTACCATAAGAATTCCTAGAACTAAAATGGGGAAAACTGAAACGGAAGATTATGATGAAGCAAAAATTTTAGAGGAATATGGTGTTAAACCAGTACAACTAATTCAAGTGAAAGGTTTGATGGGAGATACATCAGATAATATTCCAGGAGTACCTGGAGTTGGAGAAAAAACTGCAATAAAATTAATAAAAACATATCAGGATATAGACAATTTATATAAAGAATTAGAAAATGGCAATGCCCAAGATATAAAAGGCTCACTAAAAGAAAAGCTAGAAAAAAACAAAGAATTAGCAATTCTTTCTAGAACGCTTGGAACAATTTTAAGAGATGCTCCAATAGATATTGATGTAGAGAATCTTAAGATTAAAGAATGGAACAAGGAAGCCATAACTAGTAAATTTAAAGAATTAAGATTTAATCGATTTATTGAGCGATTTGAATTAAATAATTTAGGTACTGTTAAGACTCAGAATAAAATAAACGATTTATTTGAAATAGAAGAAATAGATGAAAAAAAATTAAAAGATGAACTTGAAAATATAAAGAAAAGTAGAAAATTTATTTATTATATTTCAAAAGAAAAAGAAGAGAATTCAACAACAATTTTAAAAGAAAAATTTAGATCTTTAAGTTTCTATAGCAATAACAAGGTTTTCTATATTAAAAATTTACAATTAAACAGTCAAATTGCAGATTTATTTAGTAATCCGGAAATAGCAAAGATTAGTTATAAAGTAAAGCCAGATTATATTATTCTTAAAGAGCAAAACATTGAATATAATAATCTTAAATATGATGCTGAAATAGCAGGATATAATCTAAATTCTACAGATAAAAATAATATAGAAGAAATGGCCAGAAAATATATAGATATTGATATAAATGAATACATTGAAAATGAATTTAATGGTAAAACAGAAGATAAAAATGACAATCAACTAAATTTATTTGACAACATAAACAAAGCAGACGATGATGAAAAGAGAGAAAAATACAAAGATGCCTTAATATGCTATTGCATTGCTGAATTAGAAAAAATTACGACCCAAAAACTAGAAGAAACAGGCGCGTTAGATTTGTTTAATAACATAGAGATGCCATTGATACCTGTACTTGCACAAATGCAATTTAATGGTATGTTAGTAGATGAACAGGAATTAAAGAATTTTGGAAATGCACTGAAAGAACAGGTAGATATTTTAACAAAAAAAATATACGAATTGTCTGGAGAAGAATTCAATATAAATTCACATCAACAATTAGGGAAAATATTATTTGAGAAATTACAGCTACCAGTATATAAAAAGACAAAAAATGGATATACAACAGATGTAGATGTTTTAGAAAAATTAAAAGATCAACATCCTGTAATAGAAAAAATATTGGAATATAGAACTTTAACCAAGTTAAACTCAACTTATGTAGAGGGGCTAATTCCATATATAAATAAAAAAACAGGAAAAATTCACTCTAGTTTTCATCAAACTATAACAGCAACTGGAAGAATAAGTAGTACGGAACCAAATCTGCAAAATATTCCAACAAGAGCAGAGCTAGGAAAACAAATAAGAAAAGCGTTTAAACCAGCAGAAGGAAATGTATACATAGACGCCGATTATTCACAAATAGAATTAAGAGTATTAGCTCATATTTCGCAAGATGAAAATATGATACATGCTTTTAAAAATGGAGAAGACATTCACAAACAAGCAGCATCAAAAGTATTTAATATTCCAATTGAAGATGTAACAAAAGAACAAAGATCTTCTGCAAAAGCAGTAAATTTTGGAATAGTATATGGAATAAGTGATTTTGGACTTGCAAATCAAATTGGTGTAAGTAATAAAAAAGCAAAAGAGTATATTAATCAATATTTAGAAAAATATAATGGTATAAAGCATTTCATGGATGATATAGTTGAAAGTGCAAAAGAGAAAGGATATGTAGAAACTCTTTTTGGAAGAAGAAGATATATACCAGAGATAAAATCTAATAATTATATGGTAAGGCAATTTGGAAATAGAGTTGCTATGAATACTCCAATTCAAGGTACGGCAGCAGATATTATGAAAATTGCTATGATAAATGTAGAGAAAGCATTGAAAGAAAAAGGAATTAATGGTAAAATTATTTTGCAAATACACGATGAATTGCTTTTAGAAGTTAAAAATGAAGATAAAGAACAAGCAAAGCAAATACTAAAAGAATGCATGGAAAGTGCAACCAAACTATCTGTACCGCTTGAAGTAGAAATATCTGAAGGAAAGAGTTGGTACGAAGTTAAATAGTTATTTACAATTGCGAAAATTCAGAAAGATAAAGTTTACATTCTTTTGAAGATTAGATATTCTTTTAGTTTAGTAAATTAAAAATGTACGAAGGAGAATTGAGTTTGAAAAAACTATATAAAGTTATTATAGTAATTATTATAGCTATTTTACTAATATTAGCTATTGAAAAGATATTTAACATAAAGCAAATTATACTAAAAAAAATATATCCTAAAATGTACTCAGAATATGTAGAAAAATATGCCAAGGAATTTAATGTGGATCCATTATTAATTTTTTCAATAATTAAAGCAGAAAGTAACTTTAATGAGAAGGCCCATTCCTCTAGTGGGGCGAAAGGACTTATGCAACTAATGGAAGCAACTGCATTAGAAATTGCAAATAAAATTAATGAACCACTTATTGAACAAGACAGTTTGCTAGAACCAGAAAAAAACATAATGATTGGAACCAAATATTATGCAGAACTACTGAAAAGCTACGATGGAAATATGTTGCTTGCGCTTACTGCATATAATGCTGGCATGGGAAATGTAAATGAATGGATCCAAAATGGAATTATAAGACAAGATGGTAGTGATATTGAAAATATACCGTATAAGGAAACGAATATGTATGTAAGAAAAATAATAAACAATTATAAGATGTATAAAACCATTTACGAATAAATTCTAAATAAATGTTCAGTAAAATAATTTTTTACAACTAAAAGCATAGGAAAAATGTTTATAAAAAACGAAGAACGAAAGGAAAACTATTATGCAAAAGAGAAGAGTTAGTATTAGTGTATTTCAATTATTAATAGCAGTATTAATAATTATTGCTATCATAATAACCATAATAATTGTTAGAAAAAATTTTAATTTTCAGCAAATTATAATAGCTAAAGAGTTGGGAGATTTTTCCGGAAGTGGAACACTGGAAGATCCGTACAAAATAAAAAAAATAGAGGATTTAGTGAGACTAGCTCAAAATGTAAATAGAGGAAATTCTTATAGTAACAAGTATTTTGAATTAGTTAACAAATTGGACTTCCAAGACGATGCATCTTATGAAAAACCAAATAATAAATATGGAGATATAAACAAAGATGGAAATGTTGAAACAATTAAAACAGAGCTAACAACCGGAAGAGGATTCGAAGCTATTGGAGACTCAGAAGTTCATCCATTTGAAGGGATATTTAAAGGGAATGATAATACAATAAAAAATCTATTGATATCAGTAAATGGAGAAGAAAAAATCTTTTCAGGTCTTTTTGGAAATAACAAAGGAACAATTTCAAATTTAAAAATTTCAGGAAATATTACATTAGATGAAAATGTAGAGAATAAAGAAATATATATTGGTATGTTAATAGCTAAAAATGAAGGATTAATACAAGCAAGTACCGTAGAAGGAAATATTAATGCAATTAGTCAAAACAAGAATAATACAATAAAAGTAGGTGGAATAACTGCAGAAAATACTGGTAAGATTGTAGACACAGCTAGTAATGTAAATATTACAGCAAGTCAACTAAAAGCAGGAATATCGGCAAAAAATTTGGTAGTAGACCATATAGAAGATAGTGGAGAAATTATTAATTGTACAAATAATGGAAACATAAAAGAGGATACTGCATCTGAACATTATACGGCAGGAATAGTAGCGGATAATCAAGGTGGAAATATAACAAGTTGTACCAACAATGGCGAGATTACAGGAAAAAATGTAGGAGGAATTGCTGGAAAAACAACAGGATATATTGTAGCATGTCAAAATACAGGGAATATAAGCAATGTTAAAGTGGATTCCGACAATACAGAAACAGCAGGAGGAATTGCAGGAATACTAGATATTTCAAAAATAGAAAATTGCAAAAACACAGGAAATATATCTGGGTTAACAAATGTAGGTGGAATTGTAGGTGAAAATAAAGGAACAATTGGACAAAGTAGAAATGAGGGCAAAATATCTAAAATAGAAGAAGTGATTGCTAAAACCTCTAATATAGGAGGAGTTATTGGAAAAAATAATCCAACAGCAAAATTAATAGACTCTAAAAACTTTGGAGAAATTACTTCAACTACAGATACGTTAGTAAACTTAGGAGGAATTTGTGGGATTTTTTATAATACTTCGGTAATAGAAAACTGTGAAAACAACGGTAGAGTAAGTGGTTCGGCAAAAATAATAACTCCAAATGAAGATATAAATGAAAAATGTATTTCATGTGCCAATAATAGTGGGGGAATAGTAAATAATGCAGACTTTGGAGAGTTAAACATAGGAATAATATATGGGAAATTTGAAGAAAAATAATAAAATGATAAAAAAAGGAGTTAATTTAATATGTCAATATTAGTAACAGGTGGAGCTGGATTTATAGGAAGCCACACAGTTGTAGAATTGTTAAATGCAGGAGAAGAGGTAATAATTGTAGATGATTTTTCAAATAGTAAACCTCAAACATTAGAAGCAATTAAAAAAATTACAGGAAAAGACTTTAAATTTTATGAAATGAACTATTTGGATAGGGAAAAATTAGAAAAAGTCTTTGAAGAAAACGATATAGATTCAGTTATAAATTTTGCTGGGTTTAAAGCAGTAGGAGAATCCGTAAAAAAACCACTAGCATATTATCATAATAATGTATCTGGTTGCTTAATCTTATTAGAAACTATGAAAAAATATAATGTAAAAAAATTTGTTTTTAGTTCTTCAGCAACAGTATATGGAACCCCTGAAAAAATTCCTCTTACAGAAGATTGTAAAACAGGAGGAACAACTAACCCATATGGAACTTCAAAACTATTTATAGAACAAATATTAAAAGATTTATATACTTCAGATAATAGCTGGGATATTTGTATATTAAGATATTTTAATCCAGTAGGAGCTCATGAAAGTGGACTAATTGGAGAAGAACCACAAGGAATTCCTAACAATTTAATGCCATATGTTGTTAGAGTAGCGTCAGGAGAGCTAAAAGAATTATCAGTGTTTGGTAATGATTATGACACACCTGATGGAACAGGTGTAAGAGACTATATACATGTTGTAGACCTTGCAAAAGGGCATTTAAGTGCATTAAAAAAATTAGACAAAGAAGGAAAAGGACTATTTATATATAACTTAGGAACTGGAACCGGATATAGTGTTTTAGATATGGTTAAGGCTTTTGAAGAGATAACAGGAAGAAAAGTACCTTATAAAATAGCTCCAAGAAGAGAAGGAGATATTGCAACATGTTATTCTAACCCAGCCAAAGCAAAAGAAGAGCTACACTGGGAAGCAAAAAAAGGAATAAAAGAAATGTGTGAAGATTCTTGGAAATATATACAAAAAAACAAAAACAAAATATGAAAAGATGCCTAGACTGAGTCTAGGTATTTTCTTTTTAAAACTGATTGTCAAAATATTGACAAAATTGTCGTAACGTAGTAGATTAAAGATGTAGTCTCTATATAACCATTCGTTTCTAATTAGGAGGGAAGGACAGCAATGATGGGTACAATTAATAATATCTGGATCGGCAGAACAGCATATCAAATAGTTGTAGACCGATTTTACAGAAGTGGCAAGAAACTAGAACATATTAATGGACGGAAATTGAAAGAATGGCACGACAGAATGCCAGACTGGAAACCCGATTGTGATGGGGAGTATAGAAACCTTTTCTTCTATGGAGGGGACTTAAAAGGTATCGAACAAAAGCTTTCTTATATCAAGAGGCTTGGATTCGATATGATTTACCTTACTCCCATCGAGCAGAGCAGTTCGTATCATCATTATGACGTAGGGAATCATTCTCTTATTGATCCATGGATTGGAACATGGGATGACTTCCAATCACTGTGCAAAAAAGCAAAAGAGCAAGACATCCTTATTGTGGTTGACCTAGTGTTTAACCATACAGGGGTAAACAGTATCTATTTTGGCAATCCTAAGTACCAAGGCTGGTACACAGGAAGCTATTGGGCTGGGTTCAAAGATATGCCCGAATGCAATACGTTGTCAAAAGACTACCAAAAAGCAATGACACAGGTGATTGAAAAGTATCTCGAAAATGGAGCATCAGGAATAAGACTGGACTTAGGAGAAAACCTGTCCAAGGAATTCTTGCAAGCCATTGCCGAAGTCAAGAAAGCGTATCCCAATACAATCTTTATAGGAGAAATGTGGGCAATTGCAACTGATAAAGAAGATCCAAAAATACTAGATGGACAACTTGATTCAGTTATGAATTACCCTATGGGAGATGCAATTCTTCGTTGGACAAGGTATGGAAAAAATCAGCATTTTGCTTACAATTTTTACCGAGTAAATGGAGAATATCCAAATAGCATAAAAAATGTTTTGCTGAATAACATAGCAACTCATGACACACCAACAGCTATTTCTATGCTAGTTGGAGATATGATGAACCCAGATGTTTTTAACGGTAGAATTTGGGACATCGAAGGACCATGGAGATACTATGGTGGGTTTGATACCTACAAATTCAGAGAATACGAAGCAGAACATGACAGACTCTCGGAAATATTGTATATTCAAGGCAAAAAAATGCTGAAAATTGCTTTGGCAATAATGTACACCATTCCTGGAATTCCTTGCGTATACCAAGGAACCGAAATAGCAGATTCCGGATATAAGGATCCTTTTAACAGGAAACCTTACAACTGGAACAACCAGGAAGAAGAAATGAAAGATTTTGTACAAAAATTGGGAAAGTACCGCAAGGAAAATTCCGACATTCTTGGAACAGGTGATGCATACCTCTTGAAAAATACTGAGTCAGTATTAATTCTGGAGAGAAGAGCCAAAACAGGAAGGCTTATACTAGCGGTTAACCGTACCAGTCAAGTGCAAGATATCAGTCTGCAAAGTTATGTTCATAGTCCTCGCATTGTGTTCAATCACACTAGCAATTCAATGATAAGATTAAATCCATATGGAATTATCATTGTAAGAAAAGATTAATATTGTATTCAGCCTCCGTGCAATTTTGCACGGAGGTAATAATTTACCTTTAAAATACTTGACATTAACATAAAAAAAACATATTATATATGTATAAATAGAGCAAAAATTATAACATTAATATATAAAGGAGTAAAGGCGTATGCATAGTCAAATGCTTACATCTAGACTTGGAGGAGAATTAATAAGCTACAAACTAGATGGAATAGAAAAAATACACCAAGGACAAGACTGCATAGACGAAAATGGAAGAGTTTATTGGAAGAGGCACTTTCCTGTATTATTTCCAATAGTGGGAAAACTAAAACAGAACAAAACAATTATAAATGGTAGAAACTATGAAATGAGCCAACACGGCTTTGCAAGAGACTTAGATTTCGAACCAATAACCAAACTAGATAATTTTCACTCATACGTTCTAAGAAGTAATCCTAGCACAATAGTAAAATATCCATTTGACTTTTCACTATATATTACATATAGAACAGACGAGAATAAATTAACAACAATCTATAAGGTGGTAAACGAAAGTGATAATAATATGCCATTTGGAATTGGTGGACATCCTGCTTTTAAAATAGATCAAAAAGATTTAGAAAATGGAGAATATTATTTAGAGTTTGAGGAAGATGAGTATAAAATTCATTTCCTTTATCTTGTAGATGGACTTATAGGCACAGAATATGCTAGAAATATTATGACTGATTTAAGAAGAATTCCAATAACCAAAAATTCTTTTGATAATGATGCAATAATAATGAAAGGATTAACATCGCACAGAATTAGTTTAAGAAAGAGAACAGGAAACAAAACAATACTAACCATGGATTTTGAGGGATTTCCATATTTAGCTATATGGTCAAAGCCAAGAGCACCATTTATATGCATAGAACCTTGGTATACCACATCAGACACAGTAAAATCAACTGGTGTTTTTACACAAAAAACCGATATGATAACACTTGCTCCAAAGAAAGAATTTGAATGTAAGTATACAGTGGAATTCTTTAATTAAAGATAAAAGGACGTAAAAATGAAAGATATAATTTTTATATTGATAGGAATAATAATAACTTTACTTGCTGTAATTATGATATATGACGCAAGAAAAATTGCTACAAATATGTTTAGTTCAAATGAAACAAATGAAACAACGAAAATGTTAAAAATTGTAGGATTTATAATTTTATTAATTGGACTAGGAATTATATATACAATTGCGAAATAAAAAATTATTACTTTTACTTGCAAAATCTTCAATAATGTAGTATTATAGTAACATAATATTTATAGGTAATGAGAAAGAGGAGTAAGTTTCAACTGCTAGAAAGAGAAAAGAAGCAATTTGCTGAGAGCTTCTTATAGAAAAGAAAACTGAAGGTAGCTTTTGAACCAATATATTGAAATAACAGTAAATATATTCGTGTAGTTTACGTTATAAAACTAAGAGATATATATTTAAGAATATATAAATAAGGTGGTACCGTGAGAAATATACTCGCCCTTACATAAAAATGTAAGAGGCGAGTTTTTTAATAAAAAACTAAATAAAAGGAGGCCAATATATGTGCAAACATGAATTAGAAGGAAAGTTCAATCCAAAGGAATTTGAAGATTCTATCTATGAAAATTGGGAGAAGAAAGGATATTTTAAGCCAAGTGAAGACAAAACTAAAAAACCATATACAATAGTAATTCCACCACCAAACATTACAGGAAAATTACATATGGGTCATGCTTTAGACGAAACCTTACAGGATATTTTAATTAGATATAAAAGAATGGCAGGATTTAATGCACTATGGGTGCCAGGAACTGACCATGCATCTATTGCAACAGAGGCAAAAATTGTAGCTAAATTAAAAGAAGAAGGAACCTCAAAAGAAGAACTTGGAAGAGAGAAATTTTTAGAAAGAGCTTGGGAATGGAAAAAAGAGTATGGTGGAACCATTACAAAACAAATAAAAAAACTAGGTAGCTCTTGCGATTGGTCAAGAGAAAGATTTACTCTTGACGATGGTTTATACAAAGCTGTTCAAACTGTATTTATCAATTTATATAACAAAGGACTAATATATAAAGGTGAAAAAATGATAAACTGGTGTCCAACTTGTCATACAACTATATCAGATTCAGAAGTTGAGTACACACAGGAGCCAACTCATTTATGGCATATAAAATACCCTATTAAGGGAGAAGCTGGTAAATATTTAACAGTCGCAACAACAAGACCAGAAACCATGCTTGGAGATACAGGAGTTGCAGTAAATCCAGAAGACCAAAGATACAAGGATTATATTGGAAAAACAGTAATCCTTCCAATTGTAAATAGAGAAATTCCTGTAATTGCTGATGAATTTGTTGAAACAGAATTTGGAACAGGGGCTGTTAAACTTACTCCTGCACATGATATAAACGACTATAATGCAGGAATCAATCATAATTTAGAAATAATTAAAGTATTTGATGAAAATGGAATTATGAATAATATAGTTCCAGAATTTGCAGGGTTAGACATTTATGAAGCTAGAAAACGCATTGTAGAAAAATTACAAGAGATTGGGGCATTACTAAAAATAGAAGATTACACACATGATGTAGGAAAATGTTACAGATGTCATAAAACAATAGAACCAATGATTTCTAAACAGTGGTTTGTAAAAATGGAACCTTTAGCAAAACCAGCAATAGAGGCTGTGAAAACTGGAAAGACTAAATTCATACCAGAAAGATTTGAAAAGATTTATTTTAATTGGTTAGAAAATATAAAAGACTGGTGCATATCTAGACAATTATGGTGGGGACATAGAATTCCTGCATACTATTGTGAAGAATGCGGAGAAATAATGGTACAAGTAGATACTCCAACAAAATGCTCAAAATGTGGAGGAACACACATAAGTCAAGATCCAGATACATTAGATACTTGGTTCAGTTCTGCTTTATGGCCTTTTTCAACACTTGGATGGCCAGAACAAACAGAAGACTTTAAATATTTTTATCCAACATCAACACTAGTTACTGGATATGATATTATATTCTTCTGGGTTGTTAGAATGATGTTTTCAGGAATTGAACATACAGGAGAAGTACCATTTAAGAACATATTAATTCATGGAATAGTAAGAGATGCCCAAGGAAGAAAAATGTCTAAGAGTTTAGGCAATGGAATTGATCCATTAGAGATAATTGATAAATATGGAACAGATGCATTAAGATTGTCATTGATAATAGGTATTACACCAGGAAATGATATTAGGTATATGCCAGAAAAATTAGAATCAGCATCAAATTTTGCAAATAAGTTATGGAATGCATCAAAATTTGTATTAATGAATATAGAACAAGAAAATATGAAAAATACAGAAATAGATGTTTCTAAACTTAAATATGAAGATAAATGGATATTATCTAAATTAAACACATTAATAAAAGAAGTTACAACAAATTTAGATAACTTTGATATGGGAGTATATGTACAAAAACTATATGACTTTACTTGGAATGAATTTTGCGATTGGTATATAGAAATTGTAAAAACACGTTTATATGATAAAGAAGAGATAAATGCAGAATCAAGGACAATAGCACAAAAAGTATTAAATAAAGTGCTATGCGATATACTAAAATTGTTACATCCAGTAATGCCTTTTATAACAGAAAAAATATACACACAGTTATATAATAATGATGAAAGCATAATGATATCAAAATGGCCAAAACCTGATGAAAAATTTGAATTTAAATTAGAAGAACAACATATAGAAGAAATGAAAGACATAATTAGCCAAATAAGAAATATAAGAACAAATATGAACGTACACCCATCTAAGAAATCAGATTTAATATTCGTAGTAGAAGATGAAGAATATAAAGAATTATTAAATAATTCTAAAACTTGGATAGAAAAATTAGGATTTGGAAATCGAATTGTAATAGAGAAAGATGAAACAAACGTACCAAAACACGCTGTATCTGCATTGGCAAATGGCATAAAAGTATTTATACCATTTGAAGAATTAGTTAACATTGAAGAAGAAAGAGCTAAATTACAAGCAGAAAAAGAAAGATTAGAAGCAGAAGTTGCAAGAAGTACAAAAATGCTTGCAAACCCAGGCTTTATAAATAAAGCGCCAGAGAAAAAAATAGAAGAAGAAAAAACAAAAATGAAAAAGTACCAAGATATGCTAGCAGATACAATTGCAAGATTGGAACAACTATAAATGTTCATTTGGGGACAGTCCCCGAATGGACAAACTGTCCCTAAGTGAACATAGAGTCAAAGGTGATAAACCTCTGACTCTAATTTTATGGATTTAGAAAATGTTAATAAAAAATGGTGTCAACTAGTTTTATTTAAGAACTAGTTGACACCATTATGACTGATGTAGTGATTTTACCAGCGAATCAAAGTATAATCTTCCAAATTACGAATAGTCACACCTTCTTCTTGACGTAAAATCTTGCAGACTCTTTCAAAGTAGAAAAGACTGTAAATTCTTAGACCTTTTTTACCTTTTGATTTAGCCACTTCCATGGAGTGCTTCACATCTTTTAGAACACGTTGCTCTAAAATCGTTAAGCAATCATCGGAAATTCGCCGATCATCCTCTTTAAGTGCCTTTTGATGTTCTGTTGCGGGAAATTGAGTTTCTCCTGGTTCTTGCATAGCTTCCAGAAGTTCACTAAAAGAATTTGACATCACTATACCTCCAAAAATCTCGCTGTGCGAGTTTGAAATACTATAAGTATAACACAAAACAGCACAAAAATCAACTTTAACAGCAGTTTTTAAAGCTAATGTGATTTTTTATCTGATTTACATGGTATTTTAAAATTATTAGTATCTTTTTACGGAAGAAAATAAATCAAACATTTTTATATTATATTATAGCTACAAGCTCTAAGCAATCTATTCATTATTGCAAGCCCTAAACCATCAGTTGCAACTCCTTGAATAATTATTAAATCTACACCATATTTATCGGCTTTTCTTAAATCTGTAAATATATTTTTAGACATTTCTTCAAGAGTTGCTCCCATGTTAAATATTTCTAAGCAAGCGTTGTTGTTCTGGTTAGTTACATCATTCGTATCTGTTTTAATTTGAGGTCTATACATACTGCTTAAATACTGTACATTATCAGATAAGCACATAACTAAAGGTTTTTGACCTTTTGATAAACATTCATCAATTGTATCTTTTATTTTGTGCTGTAATATTAAATTATCTTTATCATACACTAATAAACATTTTGTATTTGGTGCATAATGTTTGTATTTCATACCTGGAGACATTATTTTTTCATTTTCTTCTAGTTTTCCTAGAATGTGTTTATCTATAATTACGTCTCCTGCAACTTCTTTTATTTCCTCGGCAGTAATTTTACCAGGACGCAAGATATGTGGAATTCCATCAATTACTCTTACAACTGTTGATTCAACGCCAATATTGCAATTTCCTCCATCGACTATATAGTCAACCTTATCTGCAAGTTCTTGGTATATATCGTCAATGTTAGTGCCACTTGGCCTTCCAGAAATGTTTGCACTAGGCGCAGCAATTGGTACATCAGAGAATTTGATTAAATTTCTTGCTATCTCATTACTTGGCATGCGAACTCCAACTGTGTCTAAACCACCAGCTACAACAGAAGGAACTAAATCGGTTTTATTAAGTATTATTGTAAAAGGTCCTGGCCAAAAAGCATTCATTAAATTAAATTCTACATCGGATATATCTTTGACTATATTACCAAGCATTTCTATATCTGAAATGTGTAAAATTAAAGGATTATCTGAACTACGACCTTTAGCAATATATATTTTCTTTACAGCTTCTGGATCTAAACCATTGGCACCTAAACCATAAACGGTTTCAGTAGGAAATAGAACCAATCCACCAGACTTAATAATTTCACCTGCTGTCTCCAACTTTAAATACTCTGAAATATTTTTAACATTTGTCAAATCTAAATATTTATTTTTATCTTTTATAAAATTATTATCCATTTTGTAAATTATCTCCTTTAAATGCTTATATATTATAATACAAATTTACATAATTTGCAACATATGTTTATTTATAGAAAAATTACAAAACAAAAAATATTTTAAAATAAAAAATTTTATGATATATTATTGGTATAGTGTTTTTTATTTACAGAAATTTATTAAAAAGGTGATTAAATATGGAGATTAAACGTATAATTTTTGATTTAGATAATACTTTAATTGACTGGAAAAGTGAATATTCAAGTGCAATTGCAAAAACTTTTGAACAATTAAATATAAAGTATACTAAACAAGATGTAGAAGCAATAGATAATGCAATACTAATTTATGAAAGCGGGATATTTTTAACTTATAAAAAAGAGGACATGCAAAAGACTTTTGAGAAAGAACTAGGACACACTTTGCCGAAAGAATTTATTGATATATGTTTAAAGAATTTTGCAGAATGTGTTCCAGAACAAATTGAATTAAATACTATAAAAACTTTAGAATATTTAAAAGAAAAATATGATTTGGTAGTGTTAACCAATTGGTTCAAAAAAGGACAAGTAGAAAGACTAAGAAAGACTAATATTTTAAAATTTTTCACAGAAGTGTATGCACCAGAAGATTTTCCAATGAAACCAAACAAAAAAAGCTTCAATATGTCAAGAGGAAAATTTAAAATAGAAGAATGCTTAATGGTTGGAGACGACATAAAAATAGACATTGAAGGAGCGCTTGATGCTGGCATGAAAGCAATCTATTTAAACAAAAGAAATAATCAAGTTTTAACATTATCAAATAAAAATTTTATTAAAACAATACATAATTTATCAGAATTGATGTTTATGCTATAAAAGCAAATAGTAATATATAAAAAATATTTAATTTTTTTGTTGATTAATATTAAAAAAAGTAGTAATATAATAACATATAATTAAGGCTTATAGGTTATGCAGTAAATACAATATTCTTTCAAAAAAGAAAGTAATTTATTTAAACAAAAACCTAAATTTACCAAAACAAGGATGTAAAAGATGAGATATACAGATGTAGACGATAGAGATAATTTAGTAAAAATAAAAGTAATTGGAGTTGGAGGAGCAGGAAATAATGCTGTAAATAGAATGATTGATGAAGAAATACAAAATGTTCAATTTATAGCAATAAATACAGAAGAACAAGCTCTAGGTCAAACAAAAGCACCAACTGTAATGCATATAGGAAAAGATACAACAAAAGGATTAGGTGCAGGATCAAATCCAATTTTAGGAGAAATGGCTGCAAGAGAAGATGAAGAAAATATAAGAAAAGCAATAAGCGGTACCGATATGGTATTTGTAACAGCTGGTATGGGAGGTGGCACAGGAACAGGTGCAGCTCCTGTTGTATGCGAAATTGCTAAAAGTATGGGCATATTAACTGTAGGAATTGTAACAAAACCTTTTCTATTTGAAGGAAGAAAAAGAAAAAACAATGCAGATGATGGAATTACAAGAATGAAGAAAAATGTTGATGCTTTAATAGTTGTTGAAAACAACAATTTATTAAAAGCAATGCCAAAGGGTACAACAATGCTACAAGCTTTCCAAGAAGCAGACTCAGTACTAAAAAAGGGTGTTCAAGGTATAACAGATTTAATAACAATTCCAGGATTCATAAATATTGACTTTGCAGACATAAAGACAATAATGAAAGACAGCGGAGTGGCACATATGGGAATAGGCGTAGCAGAAGGAGATCAAAGAGCTTTAGATGCTGCAATAACTGCTATGGATAGTCCACTTCTAGAAACGTCTGTAAAAGGTGCAAAAGGATTAATTGTAAATGTAACAGGTGGAATGGATTTAGGTTTAAGTGAAGTAAGCTCTGCAGTTGGATATATTAAAGAATTTTTAGACCCAGAAGCAAATATAATTTTTGGAACAATTGTAGATGAAAGAATACATGATGCAGTTATGGTTACAGTTATTGCTACAGGAATAGAAGAAAATGCAGATGCAAAAATAATAAAATATAATATATAAAAAGCCAAAATTATTGAATAATTTTTGAATTAATAGTAAAATAAAAATGTGCAAATATCTATAATAAATGTGAAAGGAATAACTAACAATTATAGATAAAAATTGCAAATAAAATAAAAGAGAAAAACCAAGGAGGATAATTATGAAAAGATCAGAAAGTGGAATCACCTTAATAGCACTAGTAGTAACGATTGTGGTGTTATTAATATTAGCAGGAGTAAGTTTAAGCTTAGTATTAGGAAATAATGGAATAATAACAAAAGCAAAAGACTCAGGAGTAGTAACAAGAGCAGGAAGTGTAGAAGATGAAATTGAATTATGGAAAGCAGACCAATATTTAGGAGAAGAGACAAACGATACAGCAGAAACAGAAGATGAAATGTTAGCAAGACTAACATCAAATAAATTGATAACAGCAGATGATGAAATAGACACAACAAATAAAATAATTAAAATAAAGAAAACAGACGGAACGATAGTAAAAGAAATATCATATGCATATACAACAAATAAAGTAACAGAAAACATATTTGAATACACAGCAGAAGGATATATAACAGGAATAAAAGATGAATATTTAACTACAACTAATCCGGATACGGCTAATGTAAAAGAACTAGTAAAAATGGCAAATATAAATGATAATAACTCTATAAAAATAGCTGTGGGCCTTGGTCCTGAGCATTATCTTATAAAAGAATTAAATGGAGAGATAACAATTCCAAAAGAAATAGAAGGAATAAAAATTATAGGAATTGATGAAAGGGCTTTTTTACAGATAATAAATCTAACAAAAGTTACAATTAATGCTAGAATAAAGGAAATAGGCAGTGAAGCTTTTTACCGCTGCGAAAGTTTAAGCACAATAAACATACCAGATAGTGTAACAACGATAGGAGACTCAGCTTTTGGGAGCTGTTCAAGCCTAAGCACAATAAATATACCAGATAGTGTAACAACGATAGGTAAGCAAACTTTTGCCGTATGTACAAGTTTAACTGAAATAACAATTCCAAATAAAGATATTACAGTAGGAGCATATATATTTGATAGGGGAGCAGATATAACTGTTAATGTACCATTTAAAGAAGGCGAACAACCAGAAACATGGGATGCAAATTGGAATAGCACTTATGGAGATAATACAATTACCGTTAATTATGCAAAGTAATTACAAGAGCTATTAATTTAAAAATATAAATAAGCAAAAAATCTAGAATAGAAAATATTATAGATTTATAGATAAAATAAAAACCAAGGAGGATAATTATGAAAAAAACAGAAAGTGGAATCACATTAATAGCACTTGTTGTAACTGTTGTAGTGCTGCTAATACTAGCGGGAGTAAGTTTAAATTTGGTATTAGGAGAAACTGGAATAATAAATAAAGCAAAAGATGCAGAAGTAGTAACCAGAGCAGGAAGTGTAGAAGATGAAATAACACTATGGAAAGCAGACCAATATTTAGCAGGAGAAACAAACGATACAGCAGAAACAGAAGATGAAATGTTAATAAGATTAGCAGAAAATAAGCTAATAACACCGGATGATGAAATAGATACAACAAATAAAATAATCAAAATTAAAAAAACAGATGGAACGATAGTAAAAGAAATATCATATGCATATACAACAAATAAAGTAACAGAAAACATATTTGAATACACAGCAGAAGGATATATAACAGGAATAAAAGATGAATATATAACTGAAACTAATCCAGATACGGCTAATGTAAAAGAACTAGTAAAAATGGCAAATATAAATGAGAATAACTCTATAACAATAGCTAATGCAACTCCTCCTGAAGAACCTACTTTTTATAATCTTATAAAAGAATTAAATGGAGAGCTAACAATTCCAGAAGAAATAGATGGAACAAAAATTATTGGAATAGATGATATGGCATTTTCATTTATAGAAAATTTAACAAAAGTCACAATTAATGCTAATATAACAGAAATAAATTATGGTTCTTTTGGGGCTTGTATTAATTTAACAAAAATAAATATACCAGACAGTGTAACAACTATAGGTGAGGGAGCTTTTGCTCAATGTTCAAGCCTAAGTACAATAAATATACCGGACAGTGTAACAACAATAGAAAACTATACTTTTTCTGGCTGTTCAAGTCTAAGCACAATAAATATACCTGATGGTGTAACAAGGATAGGAGAGGAAGCTTTTTTTGGTTGTGTTAACCTAAACACAATAAATATACCTGATGGCGTAACAATGATAGGAGAGCGTGCTTTTGATGGCTGTTCAAGTCTAAGCACGATAAACATACCAGATAGTGTAACAATGATAGGTAATTATGCATTTTATGAATGCTCAAACTTAACTGAAATAACAATTCCAAATAAAGATATTACAGTAGGAGCATATATATTTGATGGGGGAGCAGATATAACTGTTAATGTACCATTTAAAGAAGGCGAACAACCAGAAACATGGGATGCAAATTGGAATGGTAATGAATATGGAGATAATACTATTACCGTCAATTATGCAAAGTAACAGATAAGAGAAATTATATAAAAAATATTTATGAAATAGAATTCTATAATTTATAGAATTCTATTTTTGTTTGTATATTTCTAATAATAAAATATAAATGAAATTTATAAAATTATGCACTATATTATGTAAATGGAATATTATATAAAAGAAATGTGAAAGCTAAATAAAACATGTATAATTTTATAAGGAGGAATTCAAATTGAATATTAGCACTACAGGACAAATTGCAATAGGAATACTAACTCCTTTTTTAGGAACAACATTGCGGTTCTGCATTAGTATTTTTATTAAAAAAAGAGATTAGTCCCATTGTACAAAAAATATTACTAGGATTTGCAGCTGGGGTAATGATTGCCGCTTCTGTATGGTCTTTATTAATACCTTCAATAGAAATGGCGGAAAGCCAAGGAAAGATAGCATGGATTCCTGCTTCTATTGGTTTTATGATTGGTATTATAACTTTGATTATAGTAAATAAAATAGCTAAAAAAGTTGAAAGCAAAAATATTGACAAAAACCAAAGTGAACTAAATATTAAAGATAAAATGAAAAGTGCAACAATGTTAATGTTAGCAGTAACACTACATAACATACCAGAAGGTATGGCAGTAGGGGTTGCTTTTGCAGGACTTACTATGCCAAACGCAGGACTTACTTTTGCAGAGGCTCTTGCATTAGCAGTAGGAATTGCTATACAAAATATACCAGAAGGAGCAATAATTTCAATGCCGCTTCATAGCTCTGGAAAAGGAAAAATAAAGTCGTTCATAGGAGGAACACTATCAGGAATTGTCGAGCCAATAGGAGCTTTAATAACAATAATGCTTACTAAAATAGTAGTACCTATTTTACCATATCTATTAGCATTTGCAGCAGGAGCGATGATTTATGTTGTTGCGTCTGAATTAATTCCAGAATCACAAGCAGAAGAAAAGTCAAACTTAGCGACAATAGGTGTAGCAGTGGGATTTGTGATTATGATGTTATTAGATGTAGCACTTGGATGAAATAACAATAAACCACACCGGTTTATTGTTATTATTGTTATTATTGTTATTATTGTTATTTGAGCAAAATGTTTGACTTGCTACTGTCCAAATAGTATAATAAAAACATAAATAAAAACAAGGAGCATATATGAAATTTAAAATAGATGATAAAAACAAAGGAAGAGACATAACAGTATATGTAGTATTAAGATTCTTAGTAATATTAACAATGATAACGCAATTACTTAGAGGTAACTATGAGAACGTATTTATGTGTATATTAACATTAATACTATTTTTGATTCCGACAATTATTGATAAAAGGTTAAACATAGCATTACCAAATGCACTAGAGATTATAATATTACTATTTATATTTTCAGCAGAAATATTAGGGGAAGTTCAAAATTTTTATGGTACATTCAAACATTGGGACACAATGCTACATACAATAAATGGATTTTTATGTGCTGCTATTGGCTTCTCGTTAATAGATATACTTAATAGATCAGAAAAATTTCATTCAAAAATGACTCCAATTTCGGTTGCATTAGTAGCTTTTTGCTTTTCAATGACAGTAGGAGTTCTTTGGGAATTTTTTGAATTTGGTATGGATATAACATTTAATACAGACATGCAAAAAGACAGAATAATACAAACTGTATCATCTGTATCTCTAAACCCAGAAGGAGAAAACAAACCAGTTACTATTAAAAATATAAAAAATACAACAATCCATTATATTGAAAATGGGGAAGAAAAAGCACTAACAATTGCAGATGGGTATATAGATATAGGAATTAGAGACACAATGAAGGATCTATTCGTTAATTTCATTGGAGCAGTTGTATTCTCAATTATTGGGTTCTTATATATAAAGGATAGAGATGAGTACAAATTTGCAGAAAAATTTATGCCTAAATTAAAGAAAAGTAAAGTATAAATTTTATAAATAGATAAGAAAAAACTTATATATAATAAATTAAAAGAAAGTAAAATACAATGATAATAAAATTAGAAAATATAAAAATAAGAGAAGATATTACTGAAGAAGAATTAATAAATGAAAC
>CALXBZ010000006.1 GCA_944386665.1 uncultured Clostridia bacterium | reverse complement strand
GATTGATTTCCTTTTGATTCTTGTATAGTTTGTAATAATTTTTGAATGTATGCTTGTTGTTCTGCAATTTTTTTATCTTTTCCTTGTAGTTCTGCATTTTTTTCCTGTAGTGTCGAATCTCTTTTTGCAATTTCTTCATCTCTTTTTGCAATCTCTTCATTTCTTTCTTGGATTCTTTCTTCCAAGTAATCATTTTCAATGTGTGCTTCTGTAAGCATTCTATTAGCTCTTTTTATATCTTCACTTACTCTAGAAATATCATCTGCAAAAAAATCTGCTAGCATTCTTCTTCTCATTTCTTCAGCTGGAGTTGTACTTGATATTTCATCTCTTATAGCACAAGATTTTTTAAAGAATTCTGCTAGTCTTTCATCTTTACCTAGTAGATGTCTAAAAGTTTCTATATCATCTGGATTTTTTAGCATATTCGAAATAATTGCACTATATACAAATTCTTCAGGTGCATTTGCTCTTAATAATGTACAAGCATCTTTAATTGCCATTAAGTTTTCACTACAAGATGGTATTCTTGCGAAGTCATCTTTATTATCGTATAACGCACCATATAATATTGAAACTACATTTAATACATCTGTATCTTCATTAGGTAATTGTCTTTGTGCTACTTTGTAAAATACTTCTGGTTTCATTTCAGCTAATCTTAAAATCTTTACTCTTCTTTCAAGTGGTCCAGATAATTCCTCTCTCATTTGGTTTTTACAAAGAATACATTGTAAATTTTGCATATTTTCTGGTGATATTTCTACATCACCTCTTTGTGTAGTGTTAATTCTACCTTCTTGTAAGAATTTTAATAAAAATGCATCAGTTTCTTCTCTTGCTTTATCATACTCATCTAAAAACAAGATAACTTTTTTTCCACTATTAACTTCATCGATAGCTTCAACTAATTTACCAGCAATTATTACCTCATCAGGATTTCCAGCAATAGCAGCAGAAACTCTAATTTCTTCATATAAATCTGCTTTACCTGTAGTTGAATCGCATTGATAATCGATTAAACTTACCTCTTCACCTAATAATTCAGCTAGTAATTTAGTATATACTTTAGCATATTCAGTTTTACCTGCTCCTGGAGGTCCTTCAAGACATATCGCGTGAATATCTTGTCCTACTTGTCCATTATTTATTATTTTGTCTACATTGATATATGTTTGCCATATCAATTCATCTTCTGCAAAGTATCCATATTCTTCAAAGATTTCTTTAATCTTTTCATATGATAGTTCCATTTAAACTACTCCTTCTTATAATAACATTAAAGTTATCTTATTTTTATATTTTACTAATTCTAAAATTTCTTCATTCTTAAAGTCTATCTCATATACATTTGTAATTAGCTTTAGTATCTCTAAATTTGAATAACAATTTGTATCGGGCCATATATGTCCTAGTAATGTATTGTTATATTCAATTATCACTTTGTTATCTTGAATGCCTATAAAGAAATTATCATCATTTATAGGCAATAATCTTTCTATGTCAGTTCTTCTTGATAATCCCTTTATATTTTCTAAACACAATAAAATAAGTTCTCTTAAATTTCCCGTTGGTTTAATCAATGCTCAAAACCTCCTTCTCTAATTTGTCTTTGCCTTTTTTCATACACTCTGCTTTTTATATTTTTTAAGTGTTGTTGAAATTGTTTAAGTTGGGTTGTATTGTAGAAATGTCCTTTAAAATTTTCCATTGAAACTTTTCTGTTACTAGACCTTTCTTCAAAACAAAACCACCAAATTTCACAATCTTTTGATAAATCTTCTATTTGTCTCTTAGGATCAAAATCTGTAAATGCTGTAAGCTTTTTTGCTTTTTTCTCTCTTAAATACTCATGTATATCGCGATTGACTTCTTTTATTTCTACACCTTTATATCTTGGGTCAGCTTTTATTTGTGAATATTCCATTTCTTTTTCAATGATGCTTTTAAAATCCTCAACTGTAAATGTCTTTGGTACTTTATCTATTTGATAATATATTCTTTCATTATATCCAAATAAAATTTTAACTTTATTAGCCATTAATTTTATTGCTATTAGAGATAATAGTCTTGAATATTTAGACATACTACCCGATAAATCAAAGTAAAATGATAATGGTATATTTTCGCCTTTTCCATCTTCATCAGCATATCCATACTTATCATGTAACATTTTATTTAAGTCTTTTGTAACTTTATGTCTTATTAAGTCAGGTATGTTCCATTTTAAATCTCCGTATTCTTGTTTCATATTGTTTTGTCTAGTGTTTAAGTCTGTATTTGTTGGTAAGAATCTTTGATTTAAAAATTTTTCAATTAGCATATTTATTACACTATCAGGAATATCAGTACCATCATCTTCAGTACTTAAAGCAAATCCCCAAGATTTATCTGTTCCTTCATCAAATCGTTTAACAGAACTAAATAGTTGCTTTGCACGATTGTTTTGTGGTTCTCCATTTTTTGGTTGACTTTGATTATTTTCTGATTGCTCTTGACTAGCCTCTCCATCTTGTCCTTCAGTCGATTGCCCATCTTGCGATTGTCCTTGAGATGGTTGCCCATTTTGTGCTTGTCCCTGTGTTGACTGTCCGTTCTGTGCCTGTCCTTGAGATGTTTGTCCATTTTGTGCTTGTCCCTGTGTTGACTGTCCGTTCTGTGCCTGTCCTTGAGATGGTTGCCCATTTTGAGACTGTCCTTGTGTTGGCTCTCCGTTTTGTGATTGACTTTGGGTTTGTTGTTCATTTTGTTGTTGACCTTGTGATTGCTGTCCTTGACTTAATTGTGCATTTTTCAATTCTCCCTGTATTTGTTGTTCATTCTGAGGATTACTCTTTTTTACCCTTAAACTAAGTTTAAAATCTAAAAGTCCATCTTCAACTTTTTTTTCAATTTGTTCTGAACCTTGTCCTTCATCTTGTATAGAACTTCCTATATCTTCTTGATCACCTTCAATACTTGCTTGTAGTGAATCATCCTTTACAACTTTTGTTGGTTTTTGCCAGTCTTTGATAGAATATTCTTCATCAGGTGGAAGTGTAGGTTGTTTCTTTATTTCAACTGTTGGTTCTGTTTCTCCTTGCTTTTCTAATTTAAGTATTTTTTCTAATACCCAAAACTTATTTTTCTTCATATATACACCTTATTAATTTTCTATAAATTATGAATTTATAAAATTCATGAATACCGTATAATTATATCAAAAAAAGTTGTTTTTGTAAAGGCTTTATGTAAATTTAAGAGTTGAAGGTTATCACATATAAAACTATTCAATTTCTTTGTCGTATTATGTAATGATTTTGTATACGAACTTTCTTGCGTTTTTCGCTTTTCATAATATAATAAAATTATTCTAATCAAAATATTTTTAAGTATATTTTTATTTTTGACTTAGTTCATTTTATTTAATTCTAAAAATAATTATTACTATAATATTTAATATTTAGTAATTTTATTATTCTTCAGTAAATTTACCAAATCTAATTATTATATATCAATATCATTAAAGTTCTAAAATGGTTCGCTATTTGTCCATATTATAAAAAATATTTTTAGATTTAATAATTACTTTTTCTTTGGTTAGAAAATTTATTCTTAAAATGGAGGAGTTTTATGGTTCAAAAAGATTCAAAATCTAACAAAACTAAAGAAAATGTTAAATTATTAAAGCCAAAGAATGATATCGTTTTTCAAAATCTATTTACTAAAAACAATGTTGGTATAACTAAAGCATTTGCAGAAGCACTATTAGAAGAAAAAATTGATAAAATTTCTATAAATGAAGATAAAGAACTTTTAAGAGAAAATCCCAATGATAAGCTTGGAATACTTGACTTGGAAATAGATGTAAACAATACCGAAAAAGTTGATGTTGAAATACAACTTGTAGATAAAAAAAACTTTGTTCAACGTTTATTATTCTATTTCTCAAAACTGTATCAATCACAAATCAAAAAAGGGTCTAACTACATGGACGCAAAAAGAGTAGTATTAATTGCAATAATCGATTATCCCTTTGATCTAACAGAATCAATCGAAGAAATGGAAACCATTTGGCAGATTATGGAAAAAACTCACAGAAATCTTGTATTGACAAATTACTTTGAATTACATATACTAGAGTTAGAAAAAGTTAGAAATACATACTTAAAGGACAAAAATAATGAAAAAGCTCAATGGATGTTATTTCTAGATGACCCAAATTCTATGGAGGTACAGGAAATTATGGAAGATAATAAAGAAATAAAAGAAGCTACTGTGGTAGTAAGAAAAATGAGCGAAGATGAGAAAATGCAAAGACTTGCTAATTTGCGTGAGAAAGCTATAATGGATGAAAAGGCTATTTATGAGGCTGGAATAGATAAAGGGATTAAACAAGGAATTGAACAAGGCATTGAACAAGGCATTGAGCAACGTGATACAGAAATTGTTAAAAATATGCTATCCGCAAATATTCCGATTGAACAAATCTCAAAATTAACTGGTATAGATATAGAAAAAATTAAATCTATTGCAAAAACCATTTAATTCTTCTTTATTTTGTAATTTTTTTGCTATTTCTAAAAATTTCATAATTTTTTTCCACCTTTCTTTTATTTGAATTTTTCCCTAATCTTAAACCAAAAAATTAAGGACTAGTCCGGTAGGAACGCTCCCACTTCATAACACTTACGTGTTATAAGCGGGAGCGTTTGCCTACCTACTCTAATATTTAATTTTCTACTATGATACTAATCTATTGGTATACTAGTGTTCAATTTTCATGCCCTGGGCTCTGCTTATCTATATGTTGTAGTTCTTGCACTCAGGGCTCAGTGCTCTCTTAAAAAAGTGAGAGACGGAATCCACCGAAGCCGCTGCTGCGTGTCGTTTTGTATCCGTGACGAACGTTAGCCGGATCGTTCAAACCGTAGCCGTTATAATTACCACCACGGTCTGTACAAGGATCGAAGATTGAGGATTCTAAGGTCCATTCACATACATTTCCTGCTAGGTCGTATATGTTCATTTTATTAAATTCTTCACTTGCTCCTGTAGTTAGCAATATCTCTCCATTTGATGTTTTATTTTCTGCATCAATCCAAGTTACTCCTAAATTACTTGATTGCTTTGCATTTTCTTGGTCTAGGTTGTATGTGTTATTATAGTAATTTCCCCATTCTGTACTATCATCTCTTAAATCACTTTGAGGAACGTCTTTTGTCTGTAAAAACTTCATTACTAAGTCCCATTGCACTCCGAACATTAAACTACTTGTATAATTTCCCGAGTACATATTACTTGCTAAAGTTTGTGCTTGTGCACGTCTAACCCAAGTATATGGGTACGCATTAGCTCGTATTACTGGAATTTGTTCTGTTGGATGTAATGTGTCATAATCTTTTCCATAATCTCTTGGTCCATTGCCATCCGTTTGTGCTATTCCTGCTTCGTATCTTCCTATCCAAAATCCTCCATTTTGATATACACTTTTTAACATTTTTTGTTTTAATGTATTATATTCTCCTGCACTTGCAAACCATCCCGTATTATCAGTATCTGGATAATACGTGTCTGTATTAATTGTTCCGTTTCTATAATAGTCTGTATATGTGTGTAAATCTTCTTCTATTTTTGTATATTCTTCTTCTGTAAATTCTGTTATATTTAATCCTGCTGTTGGATATACTGTAGTTGTTTTTGGTACTTCTATCCATACATATTGGTTTCCTGCACCATCTTCTATTACTAGTCCATTACTTAAATCTGTTCCTTCTACTTGGAAGAAGTCATCGGCTGGATAATATGGTTGTGTTACGTTATCTATAGATGGTAATTCTGGCTTTTCTCCTCCTGTTGTATCTCCAATATTTTCTTCTATCCATTCATCTACTTTGTTTAATTCTGATTGCTCATTTTTTGCAGATTCTGCGTATTTATCTCTACCCTCTTTGGCTTTGTTTATTAGTCCATTTTCTCCTAGTACTAGATTTAAGCTTACTCCTGCTAATATAAGCAACACTACTATCGTTACGACAAGCGCAATTAAAGTTATAGCCTTTTGACTATTTAGGTCCTTTAACCTTGTGTTCTTATTTTTGTTTTCTCTTGTTTTTTTCATTTTTCGTTTTTCCTCCTTAAAAATATTTTTAAAAAATTTTTGTTTTTTAAAGTACAAAAAAGACAGAGCCACTATGCAAATAGTTTCTCCATCTCATTATTAATATTCAAAAAATTAAAATTTACGCATGCCAAATAAACTTTAACTGTTTCAGTTAAAAGCCTGCCCCAAATTGTATTCCTTTTTGGTAAAAATATCGATATATATATATATATATATATATACTCTCCCAAGGTTTCTAGCGTTTTCATCTTAATTAATTCCTACCTTTTTCTTACTTCATTATTAGAATATCATATTGTATTTAAATTTTCAATAAGTTTAATGTTTTGTAATTTTTTTGTAATAATTGTAAAAACTTATTACATATTAGAATGTTCAATATACTTGACACATACGATTTACTCATCTTTTACACTATCATTTTCAAACAACTTATATATAACAACAAATATGCTTATTGTGGTTATAATCAAAATTCTATATGTGAAGAAAGAATGTATAAATGAATGTTGTTTTATTACAAAATACCAAACTATTGGAAATACAGCAGTTATCACATATGGAACTGCATTCTTTACATTGTTCTTTACATTTATTATTTTTTTATTCTGTAATATTATTTTTCCAACAGTATAGATGATTAATAAAATTATTATTGATAGGCACACATTTTTAGATAAAGAGTTTAATATTTTAGCTATTGTCCCTGTAAAAGTAATACTACTTTTGGTTGTACCAGTTCTAAATCTTATCTGCTCAAATGCTTGGGTTACTATTTGTCTTCCATAAATTTCTTGTGTGATAATCCATTTTGTTAACCAAGTAATAAAATATGATATACTCCAAGCAGCACATAGTTTGAATCCTTCAATTAATATTTGCTTTAAATTTTTGTTGTCTTTTTGCAACAATAAAATACTTATAATTAATGGTATTCCCAATGTTACAAGCGGAGCTGTAAATAAGTCTAAAAAATTTGTTATTGAACCTACTATAAAGAATATTTCTGGTTTGCCTTTTGTTTTTTCTTTTTTACACAATAAAATTAATGATGTAATAAGTGCTATTAAAAATACTAATATTTCATTTATTCCTTGTGTAATTGTAAAAATACTTACTGACATTAAGCCTATAAAAAATATTAAAGATATTTCTATATTAAAAGTTTTGTATAATTTATATAAAAGTGCTAGTACCAAAAAAATTGTTAATACTAACATAATTACTCTTATTCCTGAATAGTTAGTAATTACTAATAATGGTCTTAAAATAGTGGTATATCCATGCCAGTAACGTGCATATTCAAACGAATCTGTTATGTTTTCTCCATGCATTAATGCGTATAATTCCTTAGTTTGATATAAGTCTCCATTTTTTTTGTTTATAAATCCCTCTGCTGCTCCTAAGTTATATTGATTATCAATGTGCACTTTTTCTGTTTGATTTGGTATATAATTCTTTCTACCTAAAAGTGCACTTGCTAGTGTGTCTGATGGAACTTGAGAATATGTAATATTTATCATTAGAGCGTCTGTAAAAGTGAATATTTCCTCTTTTTTATATTTTAAATCTATCTCCTTTTTTTCTCCTTCTTTTACTAAAACTTCTGAACTTTGTTTTACATGTTCTGTTAAAAGTTTTGTAGGAATTAAACTAGTTAGCATCATCACTATTATATAAATACTAACTAGTATAGCTAAGAGAAGTACATATTTAACTAAAGTTAAGCACTTTTTTCTAATATTGTTTTTTTTCATTTTCTATATTGTTCCTTCCATAATAAATTGTTTTTTCATTAGTTTTATTTCTATATTTGCAACTGATAGTCTTCACCTATGTGTTTATACGCTGCTGGAAGAGGTATTCTTCCTCTTTGTGTTCTAGATATAAAACCAATTTGTATTAAATATGGCTCATACACATCCTCTATTGTATCTAAGTCTTCTCCAACTGTAGTTGCCAAAGCCTCTATTCCTATTGGTCTTCCTTGATATTTTATTATCATTGTCTCTAAAATTTTTCTATCTATTTCGTCTAAACCTAATTCATCTATTTCTAATTTATTTAAAGCAGTTTTTGCAATTTTTATATCTATGTTTCCGTTTCCTAAAACAATAGCATAATCTCTTACTCTTTTTAATAATCTATTTGCAATTCTAGGTGTTCCTCTTGACCTTCTAGCGATTTCTCTACTTGATGTTTCATCTATTTGGACATCTAAAATTTTAGCAGATCTATTTATTATTGTTACTAAATCTGTTTCATCATAAAGTTCTAATCTATGCACAATTCCAAATCTATCTCTTAGAGGAGTTGTAAGAGATCCAGCTTTTGTAGTAGCTCCAATCAAAGTAAAATGTGGCAAATTTAATCTAATAGATTTTGCAGTAGGTCCTTTTCCAATTATGATATCTAAAACGAAATCTTCAAGTGCTGGATATAATATCTCTTCAACACTCTTGTTTAATCTGTGTATTTCATCTATAAATAGTACATCATTTTCCGATAAATTTGTTAATAATGCTGCTAAATCTCCGGGTTTAGTTATTGCTGGGCCAGAAGTTATTTTAATTTTTGAATTCATTTCGTTTGCTATTATTCCTGCAAGAGTTGTTTTTCCAAGTCCTGGAGGGCCATATAATAGTACATGATCTAAAGCTTCTTCTCTTTGTTTTGCAGATTCTATATATACCTTCATGCTTTCTTTAACTTTAGTTTGTCCTATATATTCTGAAAGCATTTGAGGCCTTAGGGTTGTTTCTAAATTTGCTTCCGAGTTATCGGTTATTTCTGGATTTATAATCATGTTGTCTTTCATATTTAGTCTCATTCCTTCCAATTTACTTTTGTAGAATAAAATTAAATTTTTATATACTATTTAGTATATATTCAAATTGTTAGTTTTTCATTATACAATATGAGTTTATTTTTTCTTCTCCAAAACCTAATTCTCTTATTTTTTCAATTATTTCTGTATTTTGTTGTTCAATGGCTAAAATATATTTCTTTGTGTTATGGTTCTGTTCTATATCTTTTAAAATTTTAGAATCTATTGAAAAATGGTAATTGTCGTATGTATCAATTTTATATGAACCTTCTTTTTTTGTTAATTCATATGGAGAAACCTTATTTTGTAGAAGTGTATATATGTTTGATTCAACTTTTCTTGTAGGTAATATATATTTTTCTGCATATTCGGAATCTTCATAGCTTTCAATTTTTTCTGTTATACTCATAATTTTATTGTCATCATATGGGCTATGATTATCTAAATTGTATTCAATTGCTAGATTAAAGTATCCTGCTTCAAAGTTAATAAATAGGACCATTAATACAATCATTATTGTTAAAGCACATAAGTGAGATTGTCTATATAAATAGGTTATTCCCATAGTAATTATATATAAAATTGGTAAATACAATATATTTACTCTGTTTGTGGTTGATACTACAACAGATAAATTTACTATTAATAGAACTATAAATACAATTATAAAAAATGCTTCTAAGTTAAATCTCTTAGCTTTGATACTTTTTGCAAATTCTGCTATACCTACTATGAAACCAACCAAAAACAATGGTACTTCGGCAAGATAAATAGGAAATCTTCCCCATCTTTCTAAAAATATGGTTTTTAAACTATATATTCCAGAATTCCATATATTTAATAAGCTCATTTCGCCTTCTCTAAATAGTGGTAGTTTTGGTATTGTAAAAATTCCAAAATTTGTTCTCGTTGCATATCCTTTGTTTAATATAATCATATATATTAAAGGAATTGCCAATATGAATATTGGTATGCCAAGCAATATTATTTGTTTAAAGTTTATTTTCTTTAAATACAACATATATAATATGTATACTAATAAAAATGCTGGAATTAGTAACCAAGACAAACAATAGGTATATAATGTTATGCCTATTGATATGCCAGCCACTATATATTGCCAATTTTTCTTAGCATTTAGCAGTAATAACACATCTAACATAAACATTGGTGCAAGCAAATTGCAATCCAATCCTTTGCGCGAAGCTTCTATATTCCATGGACAAATTATAATAAGTAAAGTGTATAGAAGTGCAGTCTTTTTATCTTTGAATTTATTTGCTAATAGATAGCATACTACTATTCCCATTAAATAAAATAGCAATTCTGGCAATCTATATGATATTATATTAGCTCCAAATAGTTTTATAAATGGTATTGTTGAATACGCATATAATGCACTTTGTCCTCCTCCAAAATTTATTAAATAAAGTGGAAAAGAATTTAAATATCTATCTACACCAAAATTTGCTAAACAGTATGCGTCATAAGCTGCTCCTGCTTCATCCACACCTATATAAGTAGGAATTTGTCCGAATTTATATATTCTTGAAAAGAAGATAAAAATTGCAAAAACTAATAATATTTTTTTGTAATTTTGATTAATAAATTTGTTTATATTTTCTCCGTATTTTTTATTTTTTACAATTATTTTTCCTTGTTCTGTTAAATACTGTACAATTAATTTAGTCACTAAACCTATTAGAATTAGTATTGTGACAATAATACAACTAATATCTTGTATATCCATCTTTCTATTTTCCTTTGTTATTATTTATTCATTTCTTTTTCTCCATTATATTCATTAACCAAATATAAAGGTCTATGTTTAGACTCGTTAAATATTCGTCCTAAATATTCTCCCATTATTCCTATTAGAATTATTTGTATTCCTGAGAAAAATAAAATTAGCAGAATTACAGCTTGAAATGCTTCTATTGCAACATGCTGAGTGCAACATTTTACTATAATATATATGAAGTATATAAATAAAGCTAAAAATGTTGGTATGCTCAAATACGTAGAAATTCTAAGTGGCGAAGTTGTAAAAGCTGTTATTCCATCTATTGCTAGATCAATCAATTTTTTATAATTCCACTTTGTTTTTCCTGCAATTCGAGGATCTCTATCATATAATATTTCTTTTTTGTTATAGCCTATCCAACTAAACATACTTTTTGAACATCTTCCTGTTTCTCTCATCTTTTTAAGTGCATTTACACATCTTCTATCTAATAGTCTAAAGTCTCCAGTATCTTTTTGTATTTCCACTCTTGTTAAACTTTGCAATACTTTATAATACATTTTAGAAGTAAATTTTTTAAGCCACGTTTCGCCTGCTCTAGACTTTCTTTTTGCATATACATCATCATAGCCCTGTTCCCATAGTTTTACCATTTGAGGTATTAGCTCTGGTGGGTCTTGTAAATCAGCGTCCATTATTATTACGCAATCACCTTTTGAGTAATCTAGTCCAGCTATCATCGCAGTTTCTTTTCCAAAATTTCTAGAAAAGTCTACATAGCTTACTCTTTCATCATTTTTCCTTAGGCTTTTTATTTCTTCTATCGTATTATCTTTACTACCATCATTTACAAAAAGTAATTCAAATTCGTAGTCTTTCATTTCATTCATTATTTTGCTGACTCTTTCGTATAAAAATGGTAGTGCTTCTTCTTCGTTGTAAGCTGGTACTAATATTGTTATTTTTTTCATTTTATTTTTTTATTTCTCCTCTCTTATCTTCCTAGTTCCGTTTTGTTTTTTATTCTCGTCTATATTTATGTTATCTTCTTCAGTTTCATCTCTTAAATGAAATATATCTTTATATCCTATTGCCACGATTGCAATTACCAATAATGCAAATGATATTGCTTTCCATGGGCCACTATCTAGTAGAATTATAGCAACCATTCCTAATGTTGCTGTTATTCCATATAATATTAAAACGGCTTGTTTTTGAGTATATCCTCTTGCCATTAATTTATGATGTAGATGGCCCTTATCGGCTTTGAATACACCTTTAATGGACTTGCTTTTAACTATTCTTCTGATTATTGCCCATATTGTATCGAATATTGGTAAAGCTAGTACTATAATTGGCGCAATTATTACTATTGCTGTATATGTTTTTGCAACCCCTAAAATTGATATTACTGCTATTGCAAATCCCATAAAATTTGAGCCTACGTCTCCTATAAATGTTTTGGCTGGATTAAAATTGTATGGTAAGAAACCAACAATTCCTCCTGCTAAAGCTGTTATTAATATAATTGCAATTAATGGTGACCCATTTAATGAAAATATAATTAGCAATGATATACACGCTATAAGTGTTATTCCTGATGAAAGCCCATCAAGCCCATCAATTAGATTAATAGCATTTGTTATTCCTACAATCCATCCTATTGTTAAAATGTAGCTAAATACTTCATTTATTATTATACTATTTTCTTTAAATGGTATTGCAAAATTGTCTATTAACACCCCGCAACTTGCCACAATAATAGCTGCTAAAAGTTGTCCTGCAAGTTTAACTAGGGGTTTTATTCCTTTTACATCATCCATAAAACAAATTATAGTAAGAATTATTCCTCCTAAGAAAACACCCAATATTTTTTTATCTAATCCCTCTGATATAAAATCTATTTTGTTCTCTACTTTCATTGTTATTACTAAATATATAGCAGACATTACAAATCCAGCTATAACAGCTAGTCCTCCAAGTCGTGGCATTGCTGTTTTATTTACTCTTCTATCATTTGGAATATCAACTGCTCCAACTTTTCTAGCTAATCTGATTGTATATGGTGTTATTACAAAAGCAGTTATAAATGCTAATAAAAAGGCTATTGCTATATCTCCCCACATAGTATTTTTTCCTTTCAAATCTCTAATTTTTCATGTATGATTATATCATATATGATTATTTTTTCAAGAAAAATAAAGAAAAAAGATGTGAATGGTCACATCTTAATATTTTTTAGTGTTTTCTAGATTTCTTGTTTTTCTTAGCTTTGCTAAAAACTATTAATATAATGACTATTAATAGCACTGCCATTATAATAGGCACAATATTAGAGTTATTTTTTTCTGTTTTTGTTTCACTTTTTTTACTATATTGTTTATTAACTTGTATTTTATAAATAGTTTCTTTGCCACTATTATCTTTTAATGCTATTGTAATAGTATTTTTTCCTTCTTTTAAATTTTCATTCCCTGTTATTGTTATATTAGCATCAGATTTTTCAGAAGTTGTTTCTATTTGAATTTTATCTACATCACTATATACATCACAACTATATTCAAATACGTCGTTTGAAATTTGTTTGTTTAAAAATATTTCCTGCGTACTTCCATCTTCACTAATAGCTAAAAGTTTAATAGCTGAAAGTGTTAATTCTTCATCCTCTATTTTTTTATTGCATTTGATAAAATAAGTTCTTTGTAGTCCATTTTCTGCTTTTACGTCTATTCGCAAATTGTTTTCACCTGTTTGTAATGAAACATTTCCTGTTCCTAAAACAGTTGCTCTTTCATCATCTACTACAGCATTAATCTCTAAAGAATTTTCATCTATTTCTTCTTCTATACTGTAATTTACAGTTTGTTTATCAAATGTCGGGGTCAATTCATATCCTTTTACTGACAATTCTGTCAAATAATTATTGCTTGATTTTCCAGCATTTTGAGCATCTTGTTCTTGTTGCTCTAGTAAATCGTTTCTTCCTTGTGCATCTGCTGTTTCATCGTCGAAATCCGCAAACCCTGCATATATTTTGTTTGGTATTTTGATAATTTCTATAAAAACTACAATAAGTAATATTGCTATTATTTTATTTATTATACTCCTCATTACAACCTCTTTTTCTAGCAAAAGGCATATTAGCAAATATGCCTCTTACTGTTAAATTTATTTTGCTAAATATTTACTTGGTAGAAATACTTGTGTACCATTAGATAGTCTTACTCTACTCCAGTCATAACCATCAATATTCTTGTATGTTGAGTCATCGATAACAGTTACTTCTGTTCCATCTGATAAAGCTGTTACTTTATCTAATCTAGTGCTTGGTCCTACTCTTACATTACATCCATTACCGTCATTAGTTTTTACTCTTGCTTTGTAATTACATGTTGTAACATCATCTATTTGTGTAACATAATCTCCTGATATATATCCTATTATTCCATCTGATGTAATAACTTTTTGCCAATTTGAATTTATTCCTCTTTGAACAGATAATAAGACTGTACCTTTTTCTTCTATTACCTTTAATATTTCTGAATTTGTATTTGCCTCTTTTCTAATGTTTATTTTGGTTCCTGTAGTTTTAACATTCATTGCATATGTTTCAGAATCTTTTGATGGCATTGGTGAAAGAGTAGTGTCCATTCCCTCATAAACTGGTATTATAAATGTAAAGCTTGATTCAAGAGCTCCTATACCTGAATATATACCTCTTAAGGTATTTGCTTCACTATATGCTCCCATTAAATTTTGCATGTATTGATGTGTATATAAAGCTGTTCCATTTCTTGTGTCTATATCAAATCTATTTTGGTATAATGTATTTTGGTAATTCTCAAGCCAGTTGTCTTTACAGAAATAAATTCCTCCTTCTAAAGCTTTTACCATTGTGTCCCAACCTTTTGATTTGGCTGTTGCTAGAGCATTGTTATACACTTCTGATGTTGAATCTCCTGTGGCACCTATATTGAATGGATTATAATAATATTTGCCATCTCCCCCATTCATTTTTGCTGTACCATTTGATGGATTTCTTCCATTTTCTTGGAACAATCTTGCTATTATGTAATATGGGTTAACATTTGTATTTTTACAAGCAGTATTTATATCTGTTGCATAGTCTTCTAAAAAGCTTTCATTTACATTAGATTTTATACTATCAAGTGTGCATATATCTGATATATATTCATTTACATCTTGAAATTGGAATATATTTGTTTCGTCTATAAAGTTACGTGGATCCATATAATATGCTATAGCTTTTTCTGAAGCAGCATACCATCCTGTATCATATAATTCTGTTCCTGCTATCCATTCTCCAGAATAAGATGTTGGAACTAAATTTCTTTTACGAACTGAAAATTCTCCTGAAACCGCATCACTAAATTTTAAGCCTGTATATAAGAGCTGAAAATTCCAACTTGGATGTTCTTTCATTAATTTTTCTATTCTTTCTTTGTATCCTGGGTATTTTGTAGTGTCTATATTTATTGCTGTTTCAACTTTTTCGAATTTAAATTTTTGGGCATTTAGTCCATTCCCATCACACATTTGTATATTTGTTCCATTTGCAACCGATGCATTATATACGTCTACATATAAACCATTACATCTAGAAATTATACTATATGTTCCATCTTTATTATCTGTAATAACCCATTGTTGTTCTTTTGAATTATTAGATTGATATTGTTGTACATTTGCTCCTTTGACTTGTAATGCATCTTTTACATCTATTGATTTGTTAGAATGTACTGCAATTATTTTATAATATCCATTACCTAAATATGACACATTAAATTGTTGATTTTTTGAGCCATTATATTTATATAATTGTACATTTGCTCCATTTGCTGTTGATTTATTTGCAACATCTAATGCATAGTTCGAATTTAAAGCTGACTTAATTGCATATTGACCATCTTCTATAGTCTTTTTTCCAACAGGTTCTTCTGGATTGTTATCTTTTACTTTTTCTAGCTTAAATTTTTGTGCATTTAAGCCATTGCTATTACACATTTGTATATTGGTTCCGTTTGCAGCTACTGCATTATGTACATCTACATATAGACCATTGCATTTTGAAATTATACTGTATGTTCCATCATTATTTTTTTGTATAATCCATTTTTGTGCATCTTCTTTATTTTGTTCACACTGCTGTACATTTGCTCCTATATTTTTTGAAGCATCTTTTACATCCATTGATTTATTAGAGTGTGAAGCTAAAATTTTATATAATCCATTACCTATATATTGTATATTAAATTGTTGAGCTGCTGTACCATTATATTGGTATAATTGAATATTAGCTCCATTTGCTGTTGAAGCATTTGCAACATCTAATACATAGTTTGAATTTATTGCTGATCTTATTATATATTTTCCATCTTCAACACTTTGTGTTCCTTCTGGAACTGATGGATTTCCCGGATTTTCAGCTACTTTTTCTAATTTAAATTTTTGCGCATTTAGTCCATTACTATTACACATTTGTATATTTGTTCCGTTTGCAGCTACTGCATTATGTACATCTACATATAGACCATTGCATTTTGAAATTATACTGTATGTTCCATCATTATTTTTTTGTATAATCCATTTTTGTGCATCTTCTTTATTTTGTTCACACTGCTGTACATTTGCTCCTATATTTTTTGAAGCATCTTTTACATCCATTGATTTATTAGAGTGTGAAGCTAAAATTTTATATAATCCATTACCTATATATTGTATATTAAATTGTTGAGCTGCTGTACCATTATATTGGTATAATTGAATATTAGCTCCATTTGCTGTTGAAGCATTTGCAACATCTAATACGTAGTTTGAATTTATTGCTGATCTTATTATATATTTTCCATCCTCAACGCTTTGTGTTCCCACTGGCACTGATGGTCCCGTTGGTGTTGATGGATTTTCTCCTATCTTTTCAAATTTAAATTTTTGTGCATCTAATCCATTTCCATCACACATTTGTATATTTTGATAATTCTGAGCTTTTGCATCTAGAACATCTACATATAATCCATTGCACTTTGATATGATACTATAATAGCCATTTCCAACATCTTTTATTATCCATCTTTGTGCATCTGTTTCATTCCATTCCCATTGTTGTACATTAGCTCCTTTAGATTTTGATGCATCTTTTACATCAATTGCTTTGTTAGAATGAGTAGCTATTATGCTATATGTACCATCACCTAAATATGTAACTTTATATTTCTTTTGTGGTACATCTGTATACTCATACAATTGTACATTTGCTCCATTATATATTGATGCTCCATTTACATCAAGAACATATTTGTTATTTATTTTTGATCTTATAATGTATATACCATCTGAAATTGTCTGCTTCCCAGAGGTTTTAGAATTAGATATAGCAGCATCACTATGGGTGTTAAATAGTCCCATTAATAATACTGCTATTATAAGAATACTAATTTTAAATTTTTTCATAGTTTACTTTCTCCTTTTCCTTTCGTTTATGATATCTGTCAAAATTTAATACATTCATTTATATCATATCATAAAATGTAGAAAAAGTGAACTTTTTTTGTTACTATTTTTTATTATATTTTTCCATTTGCTCATATCTAAGAATATTTAATTCATAATCTTCTCTATGCTGTCTTGTTATTGTATCTAATATAATTGCACACTGTAGTGAAATTGCGGCTAGGCTCATAAAACCTGTTGCAAGAATTGCTGATGGAATTTTTGTAATATATGCTGTTTTAAAAAATTCTATAAGAACAGGTAGACCTACTAATAATCCCAAGATAAAAAATATTACTGCAATTATTCCAAAGAATTTAAATGGTCTATAATCTTTAAACATTCTAGCTATAGTTTTTACAACTTTAATACCATCACTTACAGTATTTAATTTAGATAAACTTCCTTCTGGTCTATCTCTATAGTCGATTGGGATTTCTTTAATTATATACTTTTTATCTAAAGCATATAATGACATTTCTGTCTCTATTTCAAATTTAGGGCTCAATACTGGCATATTTTTAACAAATCTTTTATTAAAAACTCTATATCCTGTCATTATATCTCTCAAATCTGTATCAAATAATATATTTATGGCTTTTTTCACTAAATTGTTTCCAAATTCATGAAATGGTCTCTTATTCTCTTTTTGATAAGTTCCATTTGATAATCTATCACCTATTGTCATATCAGCTTGTCCATTTCTTATAGGCTCAATTAATTTGTGCACAAATTCAGCAGGATAAGTATCATCTCCATCAACCATCACATAAATATCTGCTTCAATATCTCTAAATTGACTTCTTACAACATTACCTTTTCCTTGTTTATATTCATTAACGACTATAGCTCCATTTTTTCTTGCTATCTCTTCTGTTTTATCTTTTGAATTATTATTGTACACATAAATATCACTATCAGGTAGTTCTCTTCTAAAATCTTTTATTACTTTTTCTATTGTTAGTTCTTCATTATAACATGGTATTAATACTGCTATTTTTTCCATCTTCAATTTCCTTTCCATTTATAAAATTTAATCCTATATATAGTGGTAATGCTGTAAATAATGAATATGCATATCTATACTCGCAAAATACTGGTGATGCCACTATTGTAAGCCATAATATAAATATTGGTAAATATATTAATATGGTTTTATATTCTTGCTTTGATATTTTATATCCTAAGCAGATTATAATCAACCAAAAAGCTGTTCCTATGCTAAAGCACATAGACAGTAATGGAATATCTCTTCTTTCTATTAGTGAATCGACTTTAGACACTAAGCTTCCTTTTATTATCGACGTTTGTTCTAGTCCCATATTGTTTGGTTCCATAGTTCTGTTTGCCACCCAATGACTAGCCTCCGGATAATAATATCCATAAGAATTAGATATAAAAGATTCTACATAATCTTTAAAATATCCTTTTAGTAGTTTTAGCCAAAGTTTAATAAATTCTATTTTATTTTCATTAAAATAATCTACATTCAATTCTGCTTTTACAGGATCAGATAATATTGGATTATATTTTTCTCCAATATTAGCGCAATTGAAGAAACTATTTATCTGTTCTTTTGTTTGTTCATCTAGTTCATTTTCATGATATTTATAAACTCTTGCAATTTGTTGTAATGGAATAGAAAGCATTTCTGCTACTGATCCTTCTTTAATATCTAATACAGCAAATATTGCGGTTTTTAGTCCAAAATATATTATTATAATTCCTAAAAACATTGGCACTACTTTTTTCCAATATTTTCTTAACACTATTGCTATAAAAGGCATTAATAATATAATAATATACATTCCGTTATTTCTCATGAAGAATATCAATATTGAAATAATCATATATATTGCAATATTTCTTTTTTTAGATAGAAATTCTTTTGTATCAAATATTAAATCATTACATAAAATTAAGAATATTGGTATAATTCCTGCAAATAATACATCCTTCCACATAGTTACACTAAATAATGCATTTATTGGATAAAACATATAATATAATAGTACTATTGCCCTAATTATTATTGGGACTTTCTTTTTACTTAAGTACTGTAAAACAGCAGAAAACATTACAGCCATTATTATCATTTGGAATACTATATATACAGAAACTCCAATGTTTAAATTACCAGATATAGCTTTTCCAATGTTAACAAATAAAGCAATTATTCCTGTATGAAATACTGGATGATGATTTGAAAGTGTTGCTGTTCCTATTGCTTGTGCCATTTGCGCACAAGAATCTGCCGTTAACAGTCCAGGATAATATTTTAAAAAATATGGAATCCACGCAACAAAAATCAATATAGTGTTTATTATGAAAGACAATTTTGTATCTGTCAAAAACTTTAATTTGCCTATTCTTATTTCTTTATGTTCTAACTTATGTTTTTCAAATATTGTATATATAGTTGAAATTATACTCCATGCTAATATAGTATACCCTAAAAAATTAACTATCGTCCATTTATTTAAGATATGATTTAAAGTATAGTCTGTATTTATGCTAGTACAAATTACTTCTATTATTGCAAATGCTAAAGCTATTATAAGTGATGTTATACATTTTTTCCTAGTTTGATTAGCAAGTACTTCTTTTAGAAAATAATAACTTGCAGCAAATATTAATATAAAAATTACTGTGTTTCCACTAACAAGAAATTTATGCCATATGAATATTACTAATAGTAATGATAATAAAACTGCTATTATATTGTTTTTATACTTTTTCAATATTTTCTCCTCTTTATTTTTTAATATTTTTTTGAAATGCGTGTTTTACCTTTTTTAGTCCCCTGTATATTTTTCTAGCCACTCTTCCTGGGAAAGAGTTAAGCATTCTTTCTATTTTTAATATTCTTTCATCAACCTGAACAGTTCCTTCTTGTGACACATTATATACTGCTACTGTAGGATTGTTCCAATAGTATGGTTGTCCATTTGTAAGTAACAACATATATATGTCCTTTGAATATTTTTCAAATAATTTTTCATGTCCTTCTCTTGAAGTTTCATATAAATAAATTCTCATTTTTTTATTGAATTGTCTAGACATAGAATCTTTTCTTATTCTATATAAATTTAATTTTTCCGGAATTGAAACGCCAAGGCATCCATGCTCTGCTAGGCTTACCCAACCATCATAATCTTCCATTCCATATTCCATCTTTGTTCTGTTTTGCCCAAAATTTAAAAAGTCATTTTTTCTAATTACAACAAATGCTGCAAGCATATTTGCACATAATAAATATGGTATATGAACATTAAATGTTGGCCATACTGCAGTACTTCCTTCAAAGTATTGTACCCAGCTATATACATATGAAACATTTTTGTATTGATGTAATATATTTATTGCTTTTGTATAAAAAGTTTTGTCTATCTTGTCATCTGCATCAATAAAAGCTACAAATTCACCTTTTGCTTCTTTTGCACCTACATTTCTCGCATTAGCTAATCCTTTATTTTCTATATTGATAATTCTAATTTTATTATCTTCTTTATATTGGTCTAATACTTTTATGCTTTCTTCATCTGTACTTCCATCATTTACAATTATTATTTCATACTTGTCATACGTAGATTCTTTTATGCTTTCTATTGTTTCAGGTAGAGTAATTCCTAAATTATAATATGGAATTACAACTGATAATAGATCCTTTTCTCCTTTATAGTCTTCATGATATTCGTCTTTTGGCATTTCCTCTACAAATGGAAATTTTGTTTTTGCCTTATTATTTTTAATTGTTTCTTCAAAGAATTCTCTTCTCATCTTTAAGTTATCTTCCATATTGCATAATTTATGAATTCTTTCTTTTGCATTATTCCCCATTTTTTCTAATTCATCATCAGACATTTCTAATAATTGTTGTAGTTTTTCTTCAAAATCTCCATCTTTGTTCCAATCAAATATTAGACCATTCTTTCCAGATTCTTCAACCATTTCAGCTTGTCCTCCGCTCTTAGAAACAAGAACCGGTTTTCCAAGCCACATTGAATATATACATGTATTTGGGAAATTCTCATATAATGATGGAATTGTAATTGCTGTGGCTCCTAATATATGTGGTATTAAGTCTAAATGAGGTATTGAATTTAACATTTCCAAATTACCACTATCTATATATTTTGCATATTTTTTCTTTATATCTTCGCCAACATAAGTTCCTTTTGACTCTAAGCGAGTGTCTCCACCAATAATTTTTATCTTGAAGTCCAATCCTTTTTTCCAAAGCTTTTCAGCTCCTTTTAACATTTGGACAACTCCTTTTCTATATTCCGTTCTCCCAAAATATAGAATTGTCTTTTTCTCTGGTTTTGCTATTTCTTCTTTTTCATACTTTTCTAATTCTTCTTTATCTATATCGAAAGGTAAATTTATAACCTTTATTTTTTCATCAACTAAATATTGTAATTTATCTGCAAGAAATTGACTTGGACATACTAAAGCATCCGCACCTTTAATACAGAATTTTTCCATTTCTCCTATCCAATAGAATGGTAACTCATATGTATTAAATTGGTTTATTTTTAATGTTTCAAAACTAGGAGTATGTAAGTGCACAACTAACGGAATGTCCTTTAGCTTCTCTTTTAACATTAATTTGTTTTGTATAATATATTGACCATATGCGTTATATTCTTGCATTTCAATGATATCTGGTTTTCCATATTTGTCAATCATTTTCATTATTACTTCATAGTATTGGTATGCTAAGGCATTGTCATATCCTAAAAATTGATATTCATCGCCTTCCCCTTGTTGAAATCTTACTATTTTGTAACCTTCTTTTGCTTTTTCAGTTTTATTGCCATTAATACTTCTTACTATAACGGTAACATCGTCTCCTGCTTTGGCAAACATTTTTGCACAGTTTTCTACATATGTACCTATTCCTCCACCAAAGTCGGGAGCAAATTCTCCTGTTAAAAACCAAATTTTCATTTTTTCCATCCTTTCAAACTTTAATTACTATTCCTTTTTAAGAAAGTCTTATCAAAGTTAGTAATTTATTAATGCTTTATGTTTCTCGCAATTTTTCTAATCGCTCTTCCAATTATCGTATGTTGCAATTTGTACTTTAATATTGATAATTTATATTTAATCTTGCTTGATTTATAATTAACTATCTGTATTGATACATCTTCTAAGATTTTAATATTTTTGTAACATTCTGCTATATATATTTTTTTAATATTTCTTGTCTTTACTATATAATCTATGAATCCTAAAAAATATTTTTCATCTAGGAAAGTATCTAAGTTAAATACTGTAGCAAAATCTTCATATTTTTGTCTAAGCGCATAATGTGAATATTCTGAGTTTTGTAGTGTTAATATTGTTACATTTCTACAAGCACTTTCTTTTTTTATACTTTTATATATTTTTTTATCCATACCAGTATCTGGTAGTATATATAATACATTTTCCTTGTTAGTTATTGGCAATGTCTTATTCCAATTTAATTGCTCATAATCTAATTTTTCTATACTAGTATTTGATATTCTAGAATAGATAATTGGGGTAATTTTTTTAGTTATTTTATCAGCTTCTATCTTTAAATCTCTTAGTCTTAATTTATTTTCTTTATTTTCAGTATCATTAATTCTAGTTAATAAGCTTTCTTTTTTTCTTCTATACCAAAAACCATAGAAAGTCGCTTGAACAGGATAATCTCCTCTTGCAAGCATTCTAAGCCATAAATGCCAGTCTTCATTTACATACCTTTTTGCTACTCCATATCCATTTAGTGATAAAATTTTATCTTTTCTTATAAGTGCGGTTGCAGTTATTTGATTCTCTGTTTTCATTTTTTCACTATTAAATGGGTGGTCTACTAAGTATATATATTTACCAAATCCTAGAGAATTAGTGAATGCCCAAGTTGCTTCTGGATTTGTTTCTAGAGTCCAATATAGAGTTTCAATATATGTTGGTTCAATTAAATCATCTGCATCTAAAGGCAAAATATAATTTGTCTTCGAATACTTTATTGCATAGTCTCTGCCTTTAGCTAGTCCTTCATTTTCTTTATGATAAACATGTATTCTAGTATCTATTTTTTCTACATCCTCTAAGTATTTAATAGCATTTGCATCTGTACTTCCATCATCTACAATTATCCATTCCCAATAAGGAAAAGTTTGATTTAGTACGCAGTTTATTGTCTGCCACATAAATTCTTGCGAATTATAGTATGAAGTTATTATTGATACCAAAGGTAACTCCTTTGTATCTTTTATATAGTTTTCTTTTAAAACTTTACCAGGCTCTTTTCCATAATCCCAAAAAAATTTATCGTCTTTCATTCTTTTACCCTTTATTACATATTACTATCGAAAAAATCTTTATATTGTTTTGAAATAATCTTCCAGTCCCAATTCTTAATTCTTTCCATATTTTCTTTAGATATAATTTCAAAATCTTGTTTATTAGCAACAATGTTTTTGATACACCTTTTCAATTCATCTTTATTTCTCTCTTTCATAATGTATCTTTTGCCATTATCGCCTAGTGCTTCTCTTACAATTCCAACATCAGTTGAAATTACTGGAACTCCCATAGCCATTGCCTCTAAAACAGTAAGAGGTGTTCCTTCGTTTTTCGAAGCACAAACATATAAATTTATTGAATTATAAAATTTAGGCATTTCTTCTTGTGGTATCATTTTCACATTTCTATCTGCTAAATTTAATTCTATATTATACCCTTCTTCTTGTAATTCACTTACAGCAGGCTTGATTATTCCCTCAACCCCTTTTAAATCTGAGTCTCCTTCTGAGTCTTTAAATTTACTATTCCCAGTCCATCCAATTTTTATGATTTCTATGTTTTTAAATCTTTCTAGATTCTTTGGAATATACCTTTCTAAACTCACTCCATCATGGATTATTTCTTGGGGCTTTTTACTAAATTGTTGATATTTATTATATAATTTCTTAGAAGTAACAAAATATGCTTTTGCATACTTCATTGCTTCTTCTGTTCGCCATGTTTCTTCTCCTGTTAAATATAGTTCATCACACACTGAAAATGTTATTTTTTTATTTAAAACATATCTTTCAATAAATTCATCAAAAGATATTCCTAAGTCTTCTATATATTGATGCATTTCTGCTCTATCTAATAATGTTAAATATCCTCTCCATAAAAAATGGATTAAATCGTAATCTTCACAGAATAAAAAGAGTTTTATCATATTTCCTTCAAATATTCTGCCAGGAATTATATCTATATCATATTCTGTTAGATTATTTTTTAGTTGATGAGCTATATTATCAAAAGCCCAGCCTTCAGTATCAATTATTAGAGCTATTTTCTTTTTTGCCATAACAAATATCCCTTCATTTATAAACTATCTTTTTATAATTTTTTTTACTTTTTGTAAAATTTTATAGCTTCTAGAATATAATATTGAATCTAATTGTTCTCTTAATTCTTTGTTTGTTTGTTTTAAAGCATTATTTTCATTTTGTATATTTTCAACTTTCTTTTTGTCTCCACTTTCTTTGTTTTTTATGTTAGCTAAATTTTCTTTTAAAAGTTCTTTTTCTTTCTCCAATGTTCGCAATAATATGTCTTTATTATCCATATATTTATCCCCTTAAAATATATTATAATTCTTC
>CALXBZ010000005.1 GCA_944386665.1 uncultured Clostridia bacterium | reverse complement strand
TATTATATTAATTATAAAATTTTATACATTTACATAAGTTAGTGATTTGTTTTAAAAGCAAAAAATTTACTGATAAAGAAATTTAATATAATTACTATTACAGTCATAATAGTTTTACTAATAATTTGTGGAATTGGGCAGATGGCAAATAACAACAAACAGCCCAAATATTCAACTACCATTGTAAACGCTCTACCTAAAATAAACTTTCCAAATTCAATAAGTTTTGCTTTAAAAGTATTAGCTTCAGAATGAAATACAAGATCTTTATTAGTAAAATATGCAAATAAAACAGCTGTACATATAGCTATTGCATTTGCAATATTTTCGTTAACATGAAAAACATATTTTAAAAGAGAGAAAATACCAATATTTACAATTGTGGTAAATACTCCAAACAATGCATAAAATATAATTTCTCTTGTACAGAATTTTTTTATTAGTGATTTTATTTTTTCCATATAAACTCCATTCATTTGCTTATTAATACTTAAAAAAGAATATAAAAAATGAACTAATTTCTTAGTTCTAATGGCAGGGGTAGAAGGATTCGAACCCTCACAAGCGGTTTTGGAGACCGATGTGCTACCATTAACACTATACCCCTATTTGACTTTATTATAATAGCATAAAATAGAAAAATGTGCAATACTAATTTCTAAAAATGATAAAAAATCAAACATTAAAATAATAGACTTTATAAAAAATATGTTGTATAATAATATCATACGGGGGTGTATTTGGTTTTCGACAGCACTCAAGAAGTATATATAGCGAGTAGTGGATGGCTGCTTCGGCCACTATAAAAAAGCAGAACTAAAAATAAACGCTGATAATAATAGAGAATTAGCATACGCTGCCTAAGTTTGGCGGCTCGTCTTACTAAGAAGGCCTACGGTCTTAGCTAAGGCGTCAATTAGTAGGATAACAAAGCTATCTTAGCTATTAAGGTAGTAGGTATATTAAATGGCTACTTACAAAATACGGTTGTTTGTTAATGTGTTTTGTAAGGAATATTGAATAGCAGACTGCACTCGGAGAAATGTATATGGAACGAATGTTGGACAGGAGTTCGACTCTCCTCACCTCCACCAAACTAGACAACTTACGAATTATAAAATAATTCGTAAGTTTATTATTTTTTAAATAAAAAATATTTTTTTACAAAACAACTTATACAATTAGTAGAAAAGAAAAATATTATAGGAAGAAGTAAAAAGAATTATTACAAAAGTTTTACAAAATATAAAATATATTGAAAATGAAAATACAATATGGTACTATAATTAAGACAAATTAAACACGGAGGTAAAAAGATGAAAAAAAACAAGAGAAAACAAAAAAATACAAGGTTTACAAATTTAAATAGCCAAAGAGCTATAACATTAATAGCACTTGTTGTAACAATTGTAGTGTTGTTAATACTTGCAGGAGTAAGTATAAGTCTAGTGCTAGGAGAAAATGGAATAATAAATAAGGCAAAAGAAGCAGGAGACAAATACGCAGAAGCTACAAAAAATGAACAATCAGAATTAAATAAAGTAGACGAATGGCTAGAAGAAAATACAGGTTCAATATATAAACCAATGATAACAAAATGGAATATAAAAGCAGGGGATGAAGTTAAGATTGCTTTATATGATCCAATGGGACAAGAAAATCCGCTAGAAAATACAACTAATATAACAATTGATTGGGGAGATGGAAAAAAAGAAACTTATACAAGTAGTAACTTACAATATGATATGGATGGAGATGGATATATAATACGTGGATACATAAAACATACTTATCAAAATCCAAACAGTGAAACATTAATTGAAATATTGGGAGAATGTAATAGATTCTATTTATTAGGTGATTCAACATCTATGTTAATATCAATAGAAGACTGGGGATATACAGGAAGCTTAGATTATAATTTTGCCTATTGCGAAAATTTAGCAACAATAGCTAGCCCAAGGTCAAATACCTTTAAAAATGTAACATCTTTTCAAGGAACATTTGAAGAATGTGCACGCTTAACCAGCATACCATCAGATTTATTTGCAAATTGTGCTCAGGTAGAGAATTTTAACTGGACATTTAAAGGATGCACAAACTTAACAAGTATTCCAGCAAATTTGTTTGAAAATTGTGCTCAAGTTGAAAGTTTTAGCCAAACATTTTATGAATGTACAAGTCTAACAGGAAACCCAATACCTCTATGGGAAAGAGTTGAGGGTGGAGCTGAAAATGGATATGAAGGAACCCCTGACGGAAAAGGATGCTACTATGGATGTACTCAATTAACAAATTACGATAACATACCTGAATATTGGAAAAAATCTGTGGAAAATCCAGTATAAGTGTTGGAAAAAATAGTAAATCTGATAATATACTAATTTTATGAGCACAAAAGCTGAAAATCATGTAAAGCCATGTTATAATATGTTATGCATCAAATTTTCTAGATAAACGAAATTAATGATTCTTTTACAAATTAGTACTCAGAGAAACAAAACAGAGGAGCAGATTTATCTGCTCCTGCTTCTTTTTTTATGTATAATGGTTAATTCGGATAACTACACTAAAATATTGTTCATTGCAGTACTGCTCTTGATTTAATTGGAATATTATGTTAATATATAAATAGGTTCAAAATACAATTTTGAATATTGAAAGAACAATTAATCTTTCAGAAAGGAGTAGTTAAAAAACCAAGTACGATTATCCAATAACAAGGAGGTTCAATTAAGATGAAAAATGGACAAGTAATTACATTAGGACCTGAAGGGCTTATCTGGAACGAAGAGAAAGAGGCAATTATCGGAGAATTGAATGGAATTAGGATTATTTTACCGAAACAAGAAATTAAGTTTCAAAGTTTTCGGTGGGGAATAAGTTCCTTTGAAGAAATTCTTCAAAACATTCTCAATGAAGGATTTACTGCAGTAGTGCAGTACTTTGATGAGGACAACGTAGAAGCAACAGTATCAATCAAATCACTACAGAGGAAAGCATATCAAGGAATCCATGTTGGGGAAATTTATGATGGCGTAATTGAAAAAGTAGGACCTTGTAGTATGTATGTCAATATAAATGGAATAAAGGTAAGAGTGTACATTATGGACGCCAGCCGGGCAAGAGTAGCGCAAATGCAAAAGATATTCCATGAAGGGGAACCCACCAAGGTAAAAATTTATGATAAAGACAGTAAATTTCCTTATCATGTGCTAGGAAGCAGAAAAGATGCTTATCCAGGAATAAAAGAAGAAAGTGATAAGTACAAAATAGGACAAATGATATTTGTAACTGTATGCGAGAAGCTAAACAAAGACGGATTTTGGATTGAAGTTACTCCAGGCATTGCAGGAATATTGAACGTGAATTCTTTTCAATCTGAGAAGATACAGACAGGCGCGAAAGTCATAGCAGAAATAAGTGAAAAGAACTTACGCTTAGGACTTAAATGTTACTTAATTGAATAAAACTACGAAGACAGAGAGGAACATATATTTTGTTCCGCTCTGTCTTTTATAAATTATCTGTGTAATAAATTGACTTATTTGAAATAATTTATTAGAATAAAACAAGAAAGGAGAGTGATTTTATGAAAGTTACAGACATTAAAGAATTAAAAAAGATATCAAATAATATTAGAAAAGAGATTATAAAACAAGTATATAATGCTCAATCAGGACATCCAGGAGGGGCTTTATCAATTGCTGATATATTGAGTGTTTTATATTTTAATCAAATGAATATAAACCCTAAAAAATCTGAATCAAATTTAAGAGACAGATTAATATTGTCAAAAGGACATGGAGCGGCAGGATTATATGCTGCACTTGCAGAAAGAGGTTTTATTCCACAAGAAGAATTAAAAACATTTAGAAAAATAAATTCAAATTTACAAGGACATCCTGACATGAAAAAGACTAATGGAGTAGATATGTCAACAGGTTCTTTAGGACAAGGCTTATCTATTGCAAATGGTATGGCATTAGCTTCAAAAATGGATGATTTAGGATGTAGAATATATTGCATTTTGGGAGATGGAGAAATAGAAGAAGGACAAATTTGGGAAGCAGCAATGACTGCTAACAAATATGAACTAGATAATTTATGTGTAATATTAGACCATAATGGATTACAAATAGATGGAACAGTTGCAGAGGTTAAAGCATTGGACTGTTTAGAAAGTAAATGGGAATCTTTTGGATTTAACGTTATTTTATGTAATGGTCATGACATAGAAATGTTAATTAATAGTTTTGAACAAGCTAAACAAACTAAAGGACAACCAAGCATAATTATAGCAAAAACTATTAAAGGAAAAGGCATTCCATTTATGGAAAATAAATCTGAATGGCATGGCAAAGCACCAAATAATGAAGAATATGAAAAAGCAATGAAGGCATTAACTTTAGAACAGGAAAAGATAGAACATAATATTTCAGAATTACCAGGAAAGGAGGAAACAATATGGTTTTAGATAAAAAAATTGCAACACGCCAAAGCTATGGAGAGGCTTTAGCTGAGCTTGGTACAGAAAATGAAAACGTTGTAGTATTAGATGCCGATTTATCTGGAGCTACTAAAACATCTATATTTGCAAAGAAATTTCCAAATAGATTTTTTGACATAGGTATTGCAGAACAAGATATGATGGGAACAGCAGTAGGACTTAGTACTTTTGGAAAAATTCCTTATGTAAGTACATTTGCAGTATTTGCAGCAGGAAGAGCCTATGATCAAGTTAGAAATTCAATTGCACATACGAATGCAAATGTAAAGATTTGTGCAACACACGCAGGAATAACTGTTGGAGAAGACGGTGCTACTCATCAAATGCTAGAAGATATAGGAATGATGAGAACTCTTCCAAACATGTTGGTATTAAGTGCGTCAGATGATTTTCAAACTAAGTGGATTATAAAAGAAATTTCTAAAATAAATGGTCCGGTATATGTTCGTTTGTCTAGATATGCTACACCTGTCATTTATGATGAACAATTTATGATGGAGAACAATATAGAATTCAAAATAGGAAAAGGAATTCAATTTGGAGATGGAACAGATGCAAGTATAATTGCGACAGGAATCACTGTGGCAGAAGCGCTTAAAGCACAAGAAATATTAAGAAACGAAGGTATAAATGTAAGAGTCATAGACATGCATACAATAAAACCAATAGATCAAGAACTAATAATAAAATGTGCAAAAGAAACAAGCAAAATAATTACAGTTGAAGATCACAGTATAATTGGAGGTCTAGGAACTGCAGTATGTGAAGTGTTAGCAGAAAAGTATCCTACAAAAGTTATTAGAATGGGAATAAATGATGTATTTGGAGAATCTGGAAAAGCAGAAGAATTAATTAAAAAATATAAGATAGATTGTGAAAGCATAGTTGAAACGGTAAAGAAATAATAGTATTTATAAAAAAATGTGAATTTTTTGTGAATTTTGAAAAATGCAAAAAATAAGAAAAAACAGCAATTTAAGTAGAAAAAATGGACTTAAATTGCTATTTTTTGAAAAAAATACTATTGCAATTAATGTCGTTTATTGTTATTATAAATAAGAATAAAATACATAATGGACTATTTTTGAAAATATACAATTCCAATAAATAAACGAAAAAACAAGGAGATATTAAAATGATAGAATTTAGAAATGTTTCTAAAGTATATGACACAGGAACAGAGGCTGTACATAATGCTAATTTTGTGATTAACAAAGGAGACTTTGCGTTTTTAGTTGGAAGTTCTGGTTCAGGAAAATCAACATTAATAAAATTGATTTTGAAAGAAGAAGAGCCAACATCAGGAAATATTATTATAAATGGAAAAGATACCACTTTTTTAAAACCTAAAAGAGTTCCATATTTAAGAAGAAGTATGGGAGTGGTTTTTCAAGATTTTAGATTACTACCTGATAAAACAGTTTATGAAAATGTAGCTTTTGCAATGTACATAGTAAGAGCAACTCCAAAACATATAAGAAGACAAGTACCAATGGTACTTGCAATGGTAGGGTTAAGCGATAAAGCAAACGTGTATCCAAACGAATTATCTGGAGGAGAACAGCAAAGGGTAGCTTTAGCAAGAGCTTTGGTAAATAATCCTTCAATGTTAATTGCAGACGAGCCAACAGGAAACCTAGATCCAGATACGGCATGGGATATAATGAGACTATTAAATGAAATAAATCTTAGAGGAACAACATTAGTTGTAGCAACACATGCAAAAGATATAGTAGATAAAATGAATAAAAGAGTTATTCGTATAAAAAACGGAAATATTATAAGTGATAAAAAAGGTGGGTATGATAGTGAAGCATAGTATAATTGGTTATTTATTGAGTGAAGGATTAAGAAACGTATTTCATAATAAAAAATCTTCAGGTGCATCACTGGCAATAATGTGTGCTACTATGTTGATTTTTGGATTGTTCTTCATGATTATAGAAAATTTAAATAATGTAGTAAAAACATTAGAAACACAACAAGGAATGCAAGCTTTTATAGAAAAATCTGCTACAGAATCGCAAATATCTCAGATTGGAGATCAAATAAGAGAAATAGATGGAGTAAATACAGTAACATATGTATCTAAAGAGGATGCTTTAAATCAGACAAAGGAAAAATTAAAGGACAAGCAAGCTTTAATAGCTACTTGGGATGAAGAAAATCCTTTTAGAGCTTCATATATGGTAACGTTAACAGATTTAAAACTAAGTGAACAAGTACAAGAGAAGATTAGGGAAATAGACAATATTGCTGAAATATCAAGTAGAGATGAAACAATAAATGGTTTAGTTACTATAGCAAATGGAGTAAGAATTGTGTCAGCTGTAATATTAACTTTATTAGTTTTAATCTCAGTATTTATCATAGCAAATACAATAAAATTAACTGTTCACGCAAGAAGAAAAGAAATATCTATAATGAAATATGTTGGAGCAACTGATAGTTTTATAAGATGGCCTTTTATTATTGAAGGTATAATAATTGGAATTATAGCAGCTCTTATCTCAATTTTAATATTAGGAATAGCATACAGTTTAATTTCAAATGCAATGACAGATTCAACATTATGGAATAAAATGGGTATGAGTTTATTAAGTTTTTCAGATATGACAACACTATTGATTCTAGTTTACTTAGGTCTAGGAATTGGAATTGGTGCTTTAGGAAGTAGCATTTCAATGAGAAAATACTTACAGGTTTAAAATATAAAAAGGAGAAGAACTATGAGAAGAAAGATATTATTAACTTGCACTACGATTTTAACAGTATTTGTACTAATAACATCTATGATAGGAACATCTTATGCTTCTTTAGAAGATGACAAAAAAGATGTTGAAAATAAGATTAATGAAGCTAAAAATGAACTTAACAATATTTCAGATAACAAAGATGAAGCAGAAACAGAATTACAAAAATTAACTAACCAAGTAAATGAAGCACAAAAACAGTTAAATGTTTTAAAAGCACAAATAGATGAACTTAATGCTTCAATAGACGAAAAACAAAACCAAATCGAAGAAGAAGAAGAAGAAATTGAAAGAAAAGACAATTTGCTAAAGGAAAGAATGGTTGCTTTATATGAAGCAGGAGAAACTTCATATTTAGATGTATTATTTAATTCAGAAAACTTATTGGATTTCTTGTCTAGTTATTCTTTAATTCAACAAATAGTTGAAACAGATACAGCATTAATAGAAGAATTGGAGCAAAAAAAGCTACAATTAGAAAATGACAAAGCAGATTTAGAAAAGAGTAAATCTGAGGTAGAAGAAAAAGAAGCGGAACAAAAAATTAAAAGAGCACAATTAGTTGCATTACAAGAGAAAAAACAATCAGAGATAAATAAATTATCAGAAGAAGAAAAGCAAAAACAAAATGAATTAGATGAATACAATGCAAAATTAAATGAAATAGATAATGCTATAGCAGAAGCTTTAGAAAATGCTATGAAGGAAGAAGAAAACAATAGTGGTAGCACAGGTGGAAATGGAAGTAGCTTTGATGGAACTTTCACATGGCCTTTAGATTATTCGCCAAGAAGAGTTACATCTAGAATGAAATACAGATGGGGCAGATGGCACAAAGGAATTGATATTGGGACAAATGCAGAAATAGGAAAAAGAGTTGTTGCAGCAGCATCTGGAACTGTTGTATATAGTGCATATCAATCAGGTAGTTCATCTTCAGCTGGTTATGGAAATTATTTAATTATATACCATGGAAATGGATTCTGCACACTATATGCACATATGGATTCAAAAGCTGTAAGTACAGGACAAAGAGTATCACAAGGTCAGCTAATAGGATATTCAGGAAATACTGGTGGAGTTGCACCACATTTACACTTTGAAATAAGAAGGGCAACTTCAGTAGGTGACTTCTTTGGAAACAACTGGTTAGATCCGTTAGATTATCTACCAGGAGGATATACAATAGCAGAGTAATACATAAGAGAGGAGAAAACATTTATGGAAAGTAAAATACTAACAATAATTATTATATGTTTGGTGTTATTAAGCTTTTCTATAAATGTTTTTTCTAATAATGAAATGACAAATAGTCAAGCTAATAATGTAACCAACAGTGAGCTTAATACGATTGGAAATATAGAAGCAAACAATATGACTTTACAAGACCAAAAAAATGAAATAGATAATAAATTAAATGAATCAAATATCAGATTAGAATATGTACAAAGTGAAATATCTGCATCACTACAAAAAGTTCAAGAATTAAATGATTCGATTGCTGAATATGAAAAAAAATATAGTGATATACAAAATCAAATAAATTCTTTGGAGCAAGAAATAGCTAATACAGATGCAGAGTTAGTTACAATAGAAGCTGAATATGAAAGAAAAGACAAACTTCTAAAAAAGAGAGTAGTAGCTATGTATGAAGACGGAGATGCATCATACTTGGATGTACTACTATCTTCAAGAAGTTTAATAGAATTTTTATCAAACTATTACATGTTAGAACAAATAATTGAACTTGACAATAATATGTTAGATGAACTAGAAAAACAAAAGAATACAATAGAAAAGAAAAAGGCTGAACAAGAACAGAAAAAAATAGATTTACGAGTTGCAAAAGCAAAAGAAGGTCAAATGCAAATTTTAATGCAAAACCAAAAAATGTTACAAGAAAATTATGCAGCAAAATTAACAAACGAAGAAAAGGAACTACATGATAAAATTGAAGCATATAAGGCTGAACAAGCAGAGATAGAAAGATTAATACAAGAAGCAATACAATGGAGTGGAAACCTTGCAATACAATATAAAGGTGGAGTAATGATATGGCCTGTAGGAATAGAAGGAACTTATATAACTTCATCATATGGAAATAGATTACATCCAGTACAAGGTGTTAATAGATACCATGATGGTATAGACATAGGAAATGCTGGATTTGGTGCACCTGTAGTTGCTGCAGCAGATGGATTTGTTACATATGCAGGAGTTATGGGCGGATATGGAAACTGTGTTATGATAAATCATGGAGATGGAATTATAACATTATATGGACACGGACAAGAAATAAAAACAACCTTAGGAGCAAGCGTAAAACAAGGAGACGTTATAATGACTGTTGGTTCAACAGGTGTTTCAACTGGTCCACACTTACATTTTGAGGTTAGAAAATATGGAGTGCCAGTAGACCCAATACCATATTTAAGTGGAAAAGAAGAAGATTCTGATAAAGATACAAATTCTACAGAAAACAATAATAATGGTACTGACATAAATGCCAGTACCAAAGAAGGAATGAATCTAGAATAGATAAAACAAAAAATATGGTAAAAATAATTATGTTGTAATAAAATAATTACTATTTAGTATAATAGAATGAAAGGAAGAAGATAAAACAAATGGAAGAGAGTAAAATGAAAAAACAGAATATTTATAAAATAATAATGCTTGTTATATTAGCAGTAACTATAACTTTTATGCTTACTACAATGGTAATGTATAATAAATTCTCAAAAGCATATGAGAATAACTATTCTGGTATAAATGGTTCTTCAAGTAGTGATAATAAAGGAGATTTAACAGAAATATCACTAATAAAAACGCTAGAAAGTTTTAAAACAATGCTAAACCAAAAATACATTGGCGAAATAGATGAAGAAAAAATGTTAGAAAGTGCAATAAAAGGATATGTGGAAGGTTTAGGAGATCCGTATACTGAGTATCTAACAAAAGAAGAAATGAGCGATTTCATGGAAGAGACAAATGCTGAATATGTTGGAATTGGAGTATACTTAACAGAAAACAAAACAGACAATACAATATTAGTAGTAGGTGTTATGAAAAATTCACCAGCTTTAGAAGCAGGAATGCAAGAAGGTGATGTAATAACAAAAGTAAATGATGTTGCATATACAGGTGAAGATATTGATGAGGCAATAAAAATTATGAAAGGGCAAGAGGGAACAAATGTTAAAGTAACAATATTAAGAGATGGTAAAGAAATTGAACTAGATGTACAAAGAAAGAAAATAAATGTTGAACATGTTTCTTCTCAAATGTTAGAAAACAATATAGCATATGTACAAATTGACTCATTTGATAGTGGTGTTGCAGAAGCATTTAAAAATCAAATTACAGAATTAAGAAATGGTGGAGCAACGAAAATAATAATAGATTTAAGAAGCAATGGTGGAGGAATAGTAACTGAAGCTACTGAAATTGCAGATTTATTCTTAGAAAAAGGTGAAACAATACTTATAACAAAGGGCAAAAAAGATAAAGAAGAATTAACAACATCTGAAAAAGATCCGATAATAAAAGATATACCAGTAGTAGTTCTTGTAAATGAAGGAACAGCTAGTGCATCTGAAATATTAGCAGGAGCACTAAAAGATAAATACAAAAATACAACAATAGTAGGAAAAACAACATATGGTAAAGGTGTAATTCAAACATTATACAATTTATCAGACGGAAGTGGACTAAAAATAACCACAGAAGAATACTATACGCCAAATCACAAAAAGATAAACAAAGAAGGAATTAAACCAGATGTTGAAGTTGATTTAACAAAAGACGCAAATGGATATTATGAAACGGGAATTGACAAAGATGCCCAATTATTGAAAGCAATAGAAATATTAAAAAAATAATATTCTTTATCGCTAAGATATAAAATTATTACAGAGTAATAATCGCAAAAAGCAAGGGAAATAACCCTTGTTTTTTTTGCTTTTAGAGTAAAAAAATTAAAATCACTACAGTCAAATAATGTCGAAAACTTCTTATAAATCGATAAAACTAGTCAAATTTTGCTATTGGAAAAATATGGTATAAGTAGTATAGTAGTATAAGAAAAAAGATGCGAAGGGGGAACAAATGTGGAATGTATTTATGTACCAAAGGACAAGCAGTTAACTCTAAAAATTGAAGAAGAGATTGACGAATATGCTACAGAAAAATTAAGAAGGAAAATAGACAACGAAATTACGAGATTTTTACCAAGAAAAGTTATATTTGATTTTAGCAATGTTACTTTTATGGACAGCGCAGGAATAGGTATGCTGTTAGGAAGATACAAAATAATTAAAATGCTAGGTGGTCAACTAGAATTATTAAATGTAAATAAGCAAATTGAAAAAATTTTTGAAATTAGTGGAATATTAAAAATTATTCCGTTAATAAAAAATAATGAAGAAAATGTTAGTTAATTGGAGGGAAAAATGGTTGGAATATATGATAATGAGATGAAATTAGAATTTATAAGTAAATCTTCAAATGAAGCTTTTGCTAGAATTGCGGTTGCAGCTTTTGCTTCTCAGCTAGACCCAACAATAGAGGAACTCGCTGACATAAAAACTGCAGTATCAGAGGCAGTAACAAATTGCATTATTCATGGATATGAAGATACAATGGGAATAGTAAAAATAGAATGTAAATTAAAAGATAACTGGATCGAAATACAAATAAGCGATTCTGGAAAGGGAATCGAAGATATTGAACTTGCTAAAAAACCACTTTATACAACAAAAGCTAATTTAGAAAGATCAGGAATGGGATTTACAATAATAGAAAGCTTTATGGATGAAATGAAGGTTGAATCGGTACCGGATATTGGAACCAAAATTACTATGAAAAAATACATAGCTACAGAAAAAAATGAAGAAGATAATTCAATAATCAATAAACATAATGAGCTAGATAAAAAGAGCAACGAACAAAGTGAAATAAAGGAAGGTATTTAAAATGCTTGAAAACACATATGATGATATAGTTAAAGCTCAAGAAGGCAATAAAGAAGCCATGGATAGTCTCGTGAAAAATAATATGGGGCTTGTCTATAACATTGCAAAAAGATTTATTGGAAGAGGGTTTGAAATAGAGGATTTAAATCAAATTGGAGCAATGGGGCTAGTAAAATCTATAAAAAAGTTTGAAACAAATTATAATGTACAATTATCAACATATGCAGTTCCTTTTATAATTGGAGAAATAAAAAGATATATAAGAGATGATGGAAAAATAAAAGTTAGCAGAAGTATAAAAGAGCTAGCAACAAAAATAAATCAAATACAAAGAGAATATTTTATAAAATATGGAGAAGAGCTAAAAATAGAAAAAATAGCAGAAATATTAAATGTATCAAAAGAAGAAATAGCATTAGCAATTGACGCTAATGCTTCAAATATTGTTACATCAATAAATGCACCTATATATAATGAGAAATCTGGAAAAGAAGTAAGCATTGGAGATTTAATTCCAGATGATACAAACGAAGAATTAAACATAGCAGATAGACTTACAATAAAAAAATTAATAGAAGAACTAAATGAACAGGAAAGAAATATTGTTATAATGAGATACTATAAAGGAAAAACTCAAACAGAAGTAGCAAAAAAATTGGGTATAAGCCAAGTTCAAGTATCAAGAATAGAAAAAAGAATATTGCATAATATGAAGCAAAAGTTGGTTGTGTAATGACTAATAAATAAAATAAGCACTAAGGATAAATCAAATTAAATAAAATGAAAGGAAATAATAGTTCATGAGAAAAATAATTTTAATTGCATTGATGATTGTACTTGTAACTTTTGTTATACCAATAGCATTTACTAAAAAGTTTGAAGTAAAACAAGTAGCTTCAAATGAAGGACAACAAGAAAATATGGAATCTTTAGAAAACGAAAAAACTGAAAATGCAGAAGCTTTAAACGTAGAACAAAATGCATACACTAATCATGCAACAATAAAATTATTACATAAAAAAGAAAATACTATTGAAGAATTAAATATGGAAGAATATTTATTAGGAGTAGTATCTGCAGAAATGCCTGCAAACTTTGAGCAAGAAGCACTTAAAGCACAGGCTACTGTTGCAAGAACATATACAGTTTATATGATTGAAAACAGCAAAGAAAAACATGGAGAAGCTGATATTTGTGATGATTCTACCTGCTGCCAGGCATGGATTTCAAAAGAAGACAGATTGGCAAGATGGGAAGAAAACGAAAGAGAAAATAATTGGAAAAAAATTGAAGATGCTGTATATACAACTTCAGGAAGAATAATAACATATGATGGCAAAGCAATAGATGCATTTTTTCATTCAAATAGTGGAGGAAAAACAGAAGAGGTTTCTAATGTTTGGGGAGGTACGGACTTACCGTATTTGCAAAGTGTTGAAACTTCTGGTGAAGATGCGTATAGCCAATACCAATCTGAAGTTATTTTAACGAAATCGGAATTTGAAAATAAAATAAGAGAAAAACATTCAGATTTCAGTATTAATTACGATGAGTCAGAGTGTATAAAAGTTATGGAATATACTGAAGGAAACAGAGTTAAAACCATTAAAATAGGGAATTTAGAATTATCAGGAGTAGAAGTAAGAACTTTATTAGGCTTAAGATCTGCTAATTTTATGGTGGAAATAGATAATGACAATATAAAATTTTCAGTAAAAGGATATGGACATGGAGTCGGAATGAGCCAAACAGGAGCAGATAGTATGGCAAAAGAAGGTAGTAATTATGAAGAAATAATAAAACATTACTATTCAGGTGTAGAAATAAATAACTTGTAAAATTTGTGTTATTGGTAATTTAATATAGTATTTTTATTAATAAAGATAATTATCTAAAATATATGCGAATTTGTATATATTTAGAAAAAAAGGAAATACTTTATATTAATTAAAATGAATTTCAAAATTTTTATAAATGCTAGGCAGATGAAATTTTGAAATTTCAATAACATAAAAATAAGGAGGAAAACACATGAATAGGAGAGGAAGAAGAGATACAAACTCGAAAGAAAACGTTGGTATAATAGTTTGGAGTGCAATAATCGTTTTGGCTGTTATAGCCTTTATTGGAGCATATTTGTTATACAGTAAAAGATTAGATAATCAAGCTATATCAATAGCAAAAAATAATAATCAAAAGACATCGTCAGTAACAGAAAACACCATGATTAATATGGTAGAGAACACAGAAGAGGCCAGCTCATCAATTGGAAAAAGTGTTAATCAATTAGAAAGCCAATCTCAAGAAGAACAAAATATGCAGAATACAGAAAAAATTGCAATAAATACTAGCAATTTAGAAAAGAAACAAGATGAGAGTAAACAAGAAAAAAATCAAGTAGAAAAGACAGAAGAAACTGAAAAAAACTCTAATACAGAGGAAAACACTAAAGAGGAAGTTGTAAAAGATCCAAATTTTGCAAATCCGGTTGAAGGAGAAAAAATAAAGGATTATTCAAAAGATAATTTAATATATTCAAATACACTGGACGAATGGACTACACACTTGGGAATAGATTTCGCAGCAGAAAAAACAGACATAGTAAAAGCATCAGCAAATGGTAAAGTAAAGTCCATAAAAAATGATCCAAGATATGGCCTTACTGTAGTAATAGAACATGATAATGGATTTGAAAGTATATATTCAAGTTTATTAACAGCAGAGTTTATCAATGTAGGAGAAGAAGTTAAACAAGGACAAACTATTGCAACTGTTGGAAATACAGCAAGATTTGAAATTGCAGATCAAACACATCTTCATTTCGAAATAAAAAAAGATGGAGAAAATGTGGACCCTAATATTTATCTAAAATAAATATAAATGGAAATAGTAAATAAATTACAGTAAAAAGTCAACTGTGTAAATTCGAAACAGAAGTTTTGGATTACACAGTTTTTTGTGTAAAAATGAAATGTTATGTTAGGCATGAACAATCCGCCTTAAAATCTTGACATAAATTAATAGTATGATAAAATATGAAAGAACAAAAATATAATTTTGAACAATAAAATTTTTTATGAATATAAAACTTTTGAACAAAGCTAAAAAGAAATTGGAGACTAAAATGAATCAAAAAAGACAATTATTGATAAATACAATAATAATTGCAATAGGCAAATTAAGTACGCAAATCGTGTCATTCTTACTATTACGATTATACACTTCTGAGTTAACAACTGCAGAATATGGTACATATGACTTTTTAGTAACATTATCAATATTTTTATTGCCAATTATAACTATGCTAATGGAAGAATCTATGTTTAGGTTCTTAATAGATGCAGAAGACCTTAAGAGTAAGAAACGAGTAATAACTGCGACTATTGCATATACAATAGTAGGTACATTAGTGTTTACTATAATTGCAGCAATTGTAATGGGAGCAATGAAGTATGAATATGCACTTGTATTTATTTTATTTGTTATATCAAATGTGCTCATAGGATTAAGTAACGCACTTGCAAGAGGAATGGGAAAAATAAAATTATACTCTCTTTCCAACTTTATTTTAGGTGCGTCAACTATAATATTAAACATAGTATTTATTCTTAGTTTTAAATTAGGTGTAAGTGGATTATTATGGTCAAATACAGTTGCAAACAGCGCAACAGCTATAATTGTACTTATGATGTTGCATTTACCATTGTTTATAAGTAGAAAAGATTTAAGCAAAAAGACATTATCGGAAATGCTTAGATATTCTATACCATTAGTTCCAAACAATTTGTCTTGGGTAATAATAAGCTTGTCAGACAGGTTAATGCTTACTTGGATGGCGGGTCCAGATGCAAATGGTATATATTCAATAGCAAATAAATTTCCAAATATAATTTATACTTTTTACGGATTTTTCTCTACAGCGTGGAAAGAGTCTGCAGCAAAGATATTAAAAGAAGATAATAAAACACAGTATTACAACAGCATTTATAAAGATGTTAAATTTTTCTTAAAAGCTATAGTGCTTGGGCTAATTGTAATAATGCCTTTTGTGTTTCCTTTGCTTGTAGACCCTAGTTATAATGATGCATATATTTATATTCCAATATTAATAATTTCTATATATTATACAAATATGTCAAACTTCTATGGTGGAATATTTACAGCTTTTAAAAACACAAAAATAATGGGATCTACAACAGTATTGTCGGCAATAATAAATATTACAATAAATCTAATATTTATACCAAAATTTGGAATATATGCGGCTGCATTTTCAACATTAATTTCAAATGCAATAGTATTTGCATATAGAAGATACAGGTTAAGAGAGTACATAAAATTAAAAGAAAAATTTAATTATGTATTCTGGATTTTGCTTGTAATAACGTTAATAACATATTACAAAAATAATATGATAGTTAATATTATAATGTTTATAATTGTGTTTGCTTATTGCATAATTACTAATAAAAATTTCTTAAAGAGAATGCTAGAGCCAGTTATGAAAAAAATAAAAGGATAAAAAACATTGATTAGAATATATATAGTAGAGGTGAAATGACAATGGATAATAGCAAAATATTAGAAACACAAAAAATGCTAAGCACATTTATACCAGAAGAAGATATTTATATAAATGAACCAATGAGTAAGCATACTACTTTTAAAATAGGTGGAAATGCAGAGATATTTGTTAAACTAAGAAATATAGAGCAAATAGAAAAGACAATAGAGTTATCAAGAAAAATCAAAAAACCATTAAAAATAATAGGAAATGGAAGCAATATACTTGTAAAAGATGAAGGCATAAAAGGAATAGTTGCTAAGATATGTACAAATTCATATGAATGGGTGGATGACGAAAGCATAAGAGTTGATGCTGGATTGCTAAATTCTAAAATTGCACAGATATTATTAGAAAAAGAGTTGTCAGGGTTTGAGTTTGCCGCAGGAATACCTGGAACCATAGGCGGAGCAGTAAAAATGAATGCAGGAGCTTATGGAGGACAGATGAGTGATATTGTTGTTTCAACAAGGTATCTAAATTTAGAAAATGAGCAACTTAAAGTGGAACAAGTAAGTAATTCAGAACAAGATTTCAGCTATAGACATAGTATGTTCTCTAATAATACAATTATTCTAGATGTAATACTTAAACTAAGAAAAGGCAATAAAACTGAAATACAAGAACAAATGAATAAATATAGGAAAAGTAGAATAGAGAAACAACCAATAGACAAACCAAGTGCAGGAAGTACATTTAAGAGAGGAAAAGATTTTATAACAGCACAACTAATAGATGAATGCGGATTAAAAGGGTATTCTATAGGCGGTGCACAAATTTCAGAAAAACATGCAGGTTTTATAGTGAACACAGGAAATGCTACTGCTAAAGATGTAATAGATTTAGTAGAGTTTGTAAAAAAACAAGTTCTAGAAAAATTTAATAAAACAATAGAATTAGAGATAGAAATTATAGGTGAATAGGTAAAAATAATTGCAATATAGCCTGTAATTTAACAAATATGGAAAGGAATTGAACTAAAAATGAACGGATTTTTTAAATGGTTTAAATCAGAAGCAAAAATTAAAAGATGGATTTTTTTAATGCTGGTTGGTATTGTATTTGTATGTTATGGAATAGCAAAAATACTAGTTACAAATGAGATAAGTTTTAATGAACTTGCACAAATTGTTTTAATTTTTGTTGTTGGTTTCACATTCGCAATTTTAAGCATTATACATATACAAAGAAGGACATTAGAAATACTAGTAAAAGAAACAGACACAAGGGAACTTAATCAAAAAGAGGAAGTAAAATCTTTAATATTTAATAAAAAAGTTTATAATCAAGGACCAAAGGTTGTTGTAATTGGTGGTGGTACTGGATTAAACACAGTATTAAGAGGACTTAAAAATTACACTGATAATATAACAGCCATAGTAACTGTTTCAGATTATGGAAAACAAGGAGAGAATAATAGGAGAAATCTTGGAACTCTTCCTTTAGACGATATTAAAGACAGCTTTATTGCATTGTCTGCAAATGAGAATGAAATGAATTGTTTGTTAAATTTAGAAATGAACAACAGCCAATTAGCTGGTTTGAAATTTGGAGATATATATTTAAATGCGATGAAAGAAGCGGTTGGAGATTTTTCAATGTCAATACAGGAAAGCTCAAAAATTCTTAATATGACAGGAAAAGTACTTCCAGTAACACTAGATCAGATTAAAATTTGTGCTGAACTTGAAGATGGAACAGTAGTTGAAAGTAGAGACAAAATCCCTGAAATGGTAAGCCAAAAGGTTAGTAAAATAAGCAGAATATTTATAAACCCAACCAATATAAGAGTGGCTCCTGGAGTAATAAATGCAATAGAAGAAGCCGATGCAATAGTAATTGGACCAGGTAGCTTATACACAAATGTTATACCAAACCTTTTAGTACCAGGAGTATCAAAAGCAATAAGAGAATCTAGTGCATTTAAAATATATGTGAGCAATATAATGACAGAATATGGACAAACCGATAGTTATACCTTGCATGATCATATAAAGGCTATAATTGATCATGCTGGAAAAGGAATAATAGATTATTGTATATATGATACAGGAGAAATTGTTCCAGAATATATAAGACAATATAACAAAGAAGGCGAAGAACTTGTAGAGCAAGACGTATCTAAGGTAAAAGAAGAAGGGATAAAGCTTATACAAAGAAATTTATCAACAATTGAAAATAACAGAATTAGACATAATTCAGATGCTATTGCAACAAGTATAATTCAATTAATTTGTGATGACTTGAAATTTAGAGATATGCAAAATGATGCACAATTTATAATGCTAGACTCAAAGATAAGAGATACAAAGAAAAAGCTAAAAAAAGACCAAAATAAGAAATCTAAGAAAAAAACAAGAAAAAAACAAACAAATAGTAAGTTTTTTGAAAAATATAACGACAGAATTCAGTCAATACAAGAAAGTACAAACAAAAAAATTATAAGCAAAGAAACTAATACTGAACAAGAAGAAAAAATAATGACAAAAGAAGAAAAAACAAACAATAATAAAGAAAAGGCAAAAAGAATGAAAGAAACACACAAAAAAATAAAAAAAGAGAAAAAACAAAAATAAGAAACTGATATAAAAGTAATTTGAAAAAGAGGTAAACAGTAGATGAAATATAGTGAGATTGACGAAAAAGTAAAGAAGTCTTTAAAAAGAGATTGGATAATAACAAATGGTATAGGAGGTTTTTGTAGCCAAAGCGAAATAGGTTGTAATACTCGTAAATATCATGGATTACTAATTGCACCATTAACTCCACCAGCAAGAAGGTTTTTAATATTATCAAAACTAGACGAAAGTATAGAAACTAATGGAAAAAAGTATAATTTATTTACTAATATTGCTAACGGAGACATTTCGGAGGGATATACATATTTAACTAAATTTAAAAAAGATTATATACCAATTTTTACATATCAAGTTGAAAAAATTACAATTAAAAAATTCATATGTATGCAATATGGTAAGAATACAGTTGTTGTATTTTATAGAGTAAAAAATCAAAATGCAGAATCAAGGTTAACGCTGGCACCTGTAATGAATTTTAGAGACTTTCATACAATGAGCCATAATCATATATTTAAAGCAAACCAAACTCACTATAATACAAAGGTGAAAGTGATTTTAGATAATAATTCAGAAACACCAATATATATGAATTGCTCAGATGGCAAATATCTAAAACATATTGATGACACTTTTTATAATATGTATTACCCAAGAGAAGAAGAAAGAGGATTTGAAACAACAGAAAACCATTATGTTCCTGGAGTTTATAGTATAAATTTAGCACCGGGAGAGGAAAAAGACATAACATTTGTGTGCTCTTTAGAAGAAAACATAGAAGAGATAGATGGTATAGACATAATAAATAAAGAAGTTATGAGATTAAGTGAGATTGTATACGAGGCAGAATTCTTACAAAATAGCAAAATGAATGACAATAAAAACGACATTAAAAAAACATTAATAATGGCAGCAGATAATTTTGTTGTTAATAGACCGTCATTTGGACTACATACAATAATAGCTGGATACCCATGGTTTTTAGATTGGGGAAGAGATACTTTAATTTCATTTGAAGGATTACTACTAATTCCTAGAAGATATGATATTGCCAAAGAAGTTTTGCTAACTAATATTAGAGATATTAAATTTGGACTTGTTCCTAATGGATATTCTGGCTATGACAATAGACCATTATATAATAGTGCAGATGCCTCATTACTTTTAATAGAACAGGTTAATAAATATCTAAGATATACAAACGACTATGGATTTATACAAAACAAAATTTATCCAGCATTATTAAGAATAATGGAAGCATATTCTACAAGAATAGATGTTGATGGTGATTGCATATATTTAGATAATGACAATTTAATTTCAGCAGGAACAGAAAATACCCAAATTACATGGATGGATGCAAAGGTAAATAACATTGCGATAACTCCAAGAAATGGCAAAACTGTAGAATTAAATGCTTTATGGTATAATGCTTTAAAAATAATGGCAAAGCTTGCAGATAAATTTTATGATAAAAAGCTAAGTAAACAATACTTAGAAATGGCTGAAAAAACTAAAGTTTCATTTGATGAAAAGTTCTATAACAAAAATAAAAAATGTTTATATGATGTTTTAGGAGATGATAAGATACGACCAAATCAGCTATTCGCATTAAGCTTGTCAAATCCAATAGTAACATCTCCAGAAATAGCTATGGAAATATTAACGATTGTTCAGAAAAAATTATTAAATAATTATGGACTACGTACATTAGCTCCAGAAGAAGAGGGATATGTTGAAGAATATGTGGGTTCTCCATATAAAAGAGATTCAAGTTATCATCAAGGAATAACATGGCCATGGCTATTAGGTCTATACTATGATGCCTTAAAAAATACAATGAAAATAGAAAATGACATGGTTAGAAAAGAAAAAATAGAACAGGAATTAAAAGATTTAGAAGAAAGAACAAAAACAACCTTTGAAAAAGAAATGTATGAAAGAGCGAGTATAGAAACAATAAGCGAAATATATGACTCAAAAGAACCGAATGAACAAAGAGGAGCTTTTGCACAAGCTTGGAGCGTTGCGGAAATATTAAGAATAGTGTTTAACAAGTAATTAGGAGGAAAAGTCGTGGATATTGCTACTTTGGAAAGCAATTTAAAAGCTGGAAAACTTAATAGTATTTATTTGCTTTATGGGGAAGAAAGATTTTTATTAGACAATTGTGTGAAAAAAATAAATAAATTATTTGGTGAAATAATAAATGGTATAAATTATATTCAGATAGATAATAATAATATTACAGAAATAATTGCAGACATAGAAACTCCAGCATTCGGATATCCACTAAAATTAATTGTTGCAAAAAATACTGGATTATTTCAAAAGCCAAAACGAGGAAAAGCAGGAGTGTTAGAAACTTTTGAAAAAGCTACAGACAAAGTATCTGAAAAAAATAAGACCACGTCAAACAAAAAAGAAGAAAGTAAGTTTGCAAATAAATTTGCAACGTACATAAATGAAAATATCGATGAGATTAAAGATTCTGTAATATTGGTGTTTATAGAGGATGAAGTTGATAAAAATAATCTATATAAAGAGATTGAAAAAGTTGGGTGTGTATGTAATTTTGAGAGACAGAAGCCAATAGATTTAGCTAAAAGACTTAAAGCAATATGTAACGCATACAAAGTAAATATAGATGGAAATACATTAAATTATTTTATAGAATGTTGTGGAACTCATTTACAAGACTTAATAAATGAAGTAAGAAAGCAAATTGAGTATGTTGGAGAAAATGGCACAATAACCAAACAAACAATAGACCTACTAGCAATAAAACAATTTGAAAGCATTATATTTGACTTAACTGATAGCCTTGGGAAACGAAATATTTCGGAAGCATTACAAGTTCTAAAAAATTTAATTGCATCAAAAGAACCTATACAAAAAATATTTATAACATTATATAATCACTTTAAAAAAATATATATTACAAAAGTAGCAATTAATGAAAAATTAAACATTGCGGAAAGTTTGAATTTAAAGTCAAATCAAACATTCTTAGTAAATAAATATACAATGCAGTCAAAATATTTTAAAGAAATAGAACTTAAAAAAATTATGCAGGAGTTTATAAATTTAGATTATAAAGTAAAAACAGGAGCAATGGATTTAAACGTAGGACTAGAAGCAATTCTTTGTAGATATTGTTCATAAAAAATTAAAATAATAAATTAAGAGCTAAGATACAAAAAATGTTATCTTAGCTCTATTATTATATAAAACTGAATAAAAAAAACACTTTTATACAAACTATTAAAAATGGACATCAATATTATATTTTTTTGTGGGAGGTTTTATGTATAATTTTAGAACAGATATGGCTGTTGAAAGAACAGACATTTATAAGAAGGTTAATAATATACAGAAAGACATTAACGGAATAGAAGCGGAAAATGAATTACAGAAAGATATAGAAATTTCAAGAGTAAAAATAACAAACGAAGAAGGAGAAAAGGCTTTAGCTAAACCTATTGGAAACTATATCACATTAGATGTAAAAAATATGAAAACAGCCGATGATGAAAAAATAGAAGAAATTGCAGAAGCTGTTGCAAATGAATTGAGAAATGTTATTGGAAAACATATAAATGATACAGAAGATATATTGGTTGTTGGTTTGGGAAATTTAGAAGTAACACCCGATTCATTAGGACCAAAAGTAATCTCTCACATAGAAATTACTAGACATATATTAGAATATATGCCAAAGTTAATGCCAGAAGATACAAGACCAGTATCTGCTATATCACCAGGAGTTCTTGGAACAACGGGCATAGAAACAATGGAAATACTAAAAGGGATAGTAGAAAATATAAAGCCCAAATTACTAATTGTAATAGATGCACTAGCTGCTAGAAGTATTGAAAGAATAAGTAGTAGTATTCAAATTGCAGATACGGGAATTGTTCCTGGAGCGGGGGTAGACAATAAAAGAAAGGAAATAAGTAAAAAAACTTTAGGAATTCCCGTAATAGCTTTGGGAATTCCTATGGTTGTTGATTTAGCTTCTATAACAAATGATTGTATAAACTTATTTATAGAAAGTTTACAACAAAAAGCTATGTCTAATGAATATTTGAACGAACTAAAAGAAAAAGATAATTACGAAGAAATAAAAGAAGCCCTAATTCCAAGAGATTACAATATGATAGTCACTCCAAAGGAGATTGACATACTAATAGAAAATATGAGTAAAATTGTTTCAAAAGGAATTAATAAAGCTTTATAAATATTTACAAATTAACATTATTCAATATTATTTCTTTACCATTTAGGTAATCTAAATTTTTAGAGTCGGTATTAAATTTAAATATAATCTTGTAACTACAAAGTTCTTGTGTTTTACACTTGAACTTTTTATTTATTTCATTTATCCCATACTTTCCATCTCCTAGTATAGGATAACCAATATGAGCTAAATGTGCGCGTATTTGATGAGTTCTACCCGTATGAAGAACTACCTCTAGAGTGCTAGTATTATTTGAATGTGAACTTGATAGAACAGTATATTCAGTTTTAATATTTACATATCCTTTTTTTGGAGAATCACTTATATATACAGTTGATTTTTTGTTATCCTTAAAAAGAAAAGATTCTAATATTTGATGTTTGTTTTTGGGAATTCCATAAACCTTACAAATATAGTGCTTCTCTATTTCATGATTTTTAAACTTGTCAAAAAGAATATTCTGAGATTGCTTGCTTTTTGCAAAAATGGTTAATCCTGTAGTATTTCTATCTAATCTATGACAAGGGTAAACAGGAAAACCACAAAGAATAGATAAATTTGAAGTTAAGGAGTGCTCTCCTGTAACTTCTATACCAGAAGGTTTATTTACGACAAGTATATTTTCATCTTCATATATTTTTTCGATATTACCAAATAGAAGCTCATCTAAAATAAAAACTTTAATAGAGTCGCCTGAATGAACAGTAACATTCTCGGTAACTCTAACATCATTTATTCTAATATCTTTTTTTCGAAGAGCTTTATAAATAGAGTTTGTGCTTAAAGCAGGAAACTCACTTAATAAAACATTATTTAATTTTTTTCCGTCATTTTCTTTATTTATAATTATCATTCTCATAAACAAAATTATACAAAAAAAAGTAAAAAAAAGCAATATTCATTCTAATCATTCGTCATCATATCATATTTTCTTTCATAATCTTTAGTATCTGAATGTGCAACATAAACTTGAGAAGCATTTTTTCTTAGAAAATCAATAATTTCATATACATCAATCCAAATTTGATTAATACCGTCTTTTTGAACTTCATTAAAAATTAACTGTAATCCAAAATGAAGGTGCGGAATATTAATATTATTTACATTTTCTTTACTACTATATCCAGTCATTCCTAAATATCCAATAACATCACCAGCATTAACTATTTGCCCTTCACACAAATCTTTAGCATAGGGGTGATCCTTTCTTAAATGTGCGTAATAGTAATATCTTTTACCGTCAAAACTACGTATTCCAATTCGCCAGCCACCATACTGGTTCCAGCCAAGAGCTTCTATATAACCAGACTCTACAGCAATAATTGGTGTTCCGATACTTCCAAGGAGATCATTTCCTAAATGTAAACGTCTATATCCATATGACCTAGACGTTCCAAAATCCTTATAATGACTAAAACTATAACCTTTAGCAATGGGAAGAAAAGCTTTTAGGCCATACTTTTTTACATACTTAATATTACCTGTATCATCAGTAGTTGCTATTTCGTATTCGCCTATATACTCATGGAATATTGCATCATAACTCTGATAAAAATAATTATATAATTTCATATTTGATGTTATAGACTCCATTGTTTTTCCTTCTCGCAAACTTGAAACTAATGCATCCAAATCTGACTGCTTAAATAAAGAAAAATCTCCTCCATACTTACAACCTAGATAAGCCATTAGTTCTATCCAATTGAATTTTACCGTATCATTATTATTATGAGAAGAAATATCTAAATCTGAAAGTTTATTTAATACAGAAGAGGTACCTTTAAAGTCTACCCATTTAATATAAGAATTCGAAGTATTGGAATCTTCAGCTAACTCATTAGTAGAAATATTAGAAATTTGATTCATAAAATTTTCACCAATTGTGTTAGAACTTAGTACATTATTAAGGGAATCAATGTTGCTAGAACTATTAAAAAACCAAGATTTATTAAAAGCGCAAAAAAGCAAGATAGAGAAAGCCAGCAAAATAATAAATAAAAATAGAAATATTCTCTTTAGAAGGCTTAACTTTATAGATTTAATAATCAAACTAAAATCACCTCCATATAAAAAACTACACGTTATTTTTTCTCTTAATTTTATTCTGAAAAAGAAAATTTATGATAATGTTATAAAGAAATCCCCTTAGAAGAATAATTGTGCAAAAGTAGGTTCTGGACAAAACTTGCATATTATGTAAAAATATGGTAAAATTATTTAAATATGTCTACTTAGACAGATTTATGGGAGGATTTTTTTATGGAAGTCAGAAAGAAAGATGTCATTCTGGCAACTATGCGGGTAAACTGCATTAAGTGTCAAGGGAGATTCAAAATCAACGCGAGAGACTTAACCCTGGAAAAAGGAAATTCCAGAAACTTTTCGACAGTGTATAGTTTCAAGTGCCCGTTTTGCGCTAAAACCAATTATACGCATAACATCAGATTGTCCGATCAGATTCTGATAGACCTAAACAAATAATCCACAGCAGAGAGGCTCTATAGCCTCTCTTTGCTATATTTAGAAATCATAACATAAATAAAAAAGCATTAATTACAATGCTGTAATTTAATGCTTGTTAGATCTTATAATTCCATAGGTATCGGTTATAGGATCTTTAAAATATTGTATTTTAGGAGGAAAATAAGTGAATATTACAAATGCTAATAATAGTACCACTAATATAATACTCGAAAATATGATGTTACAATCTTTTTGATTTTTTATCGATTTATAAAAAACGAATTCTCCTAGAAGTATTGCAACTACAAAGCTAGAAATATCAATAACAGCAATATTCGTTCCAATTATTCCTGTATAAGTATAAAAAAATACAGTTATAAATGTAATGGCAGTTATAATTGCACAAAGTCTTGAATGTAAGTAGCATTTTATATTTATATTAATGAAAAAAAGACCTATGATGGTAGTAACAATCATTGGAAAGAAAGCCAATTTCAAATGTTCCCAAGTGCTTTCATTTACTGCACTAAATGCACCAACAAATGCATTATTTCCGAGACCATTGATACGTAAAATGTAGAATGGTTCCAAAAACTATTTCAAATATTACACAAAATATTTTGAATTTTAAAATTGAATTATTTTTCATAAATACCCCTTTACTATATATATGAGCACAACGAATATTTATGATTCTTTATAGACACACTATGAAAATTTTATAAAACATAGTATAATTTTATTAGTAAATATGGACGTTAAAAAATTCAAAATGTAATTAATTGTGGATAATACCAAAATTATGAAATAAAAGAAAAGGAGAATGTAAAAAATGAGTAAGTATTATGATAATATAAGTGAAGAAATTAAAGAATATTTTAAAGTTTTAGAACCTAATTTCCCAGAATGGCTAAACGAATATATAGATACAAAAGAATTATTGATACAACAATATATAAGCATTACTTGCGGTACGATATATTCTGATTTATTCGAAAGTGATTTTTTCTTTTCAACTTTAGACCATTCCGTAGCAGTTGCTTTAATTGTGTGGCATTTTACTCATGATAAAAAACAAACCTTATCTGGATTATTTCATGATATAGCTACACCGGTATTTAAACATTGTGTGGATTTTTTAAATGGAGATTATATGACACAAGAGTCAACAGAAGATTTGACAACAAATAAGATTAAAAATTCTAAAGAAATATCAGCTCTATTAGAAAGGGATAAAATCAATGTGGCAGAAGTAGACAATTATCATTTATATCCGATTGCGGATAATGATACTCCAAAATTATCTGCCGATAGATTAGAGTATTCTCTTTCAAATGCGCTATTTACATATAGAATACTAAATCATGATAGTATTAAAGAAATATATGATGATATAGAAATTCAGTTAAATGAAGAAAATGAAACAGAACTAGGCTTTAAGACCAAAAGAATTGCTAGAAATTTTGTAAAAGTCACAAGTAGACTCTCTATTATATACCGTGAAGATCGAACTAGATATTCTATGCAGTTGCTAGCAGATATTTTAAAAAGGTTAAGTAATGAAAACAAAATATCTAAAAAGGATTTATACGAATTAAAAGAAAGTGATATAATTAATATTATAGAAAACTCTAAATATAATAATATATTTAATATTTGGAAGAATGCTAAGAAAGTTAAAATATCAAAAGAAGAACCTAAAAATGTTTATTATGTACACCACGGAGCAAAAGTTAGATATATTAATCCGTTATTTAACGGCGAAAGGATTTCTAAAAGTTGTAAAATAGCAAATAAAATGATAGAAAATAATTTGGCTTATGACATGAACAATTATGTATATTTAGATTTTAATTTAGATGATTAGTGGAAATGGAAAATTCACAATTTGATTATATATATTAAAACCAACTTACTAACTTTTACAGCTAGTAAGTTGGTCTTTTATGGAGCGGGTACGAAACAGGTATGCGAAAAAATTATATATACTTGTTTCAAGCTCTTTTTATATAATTAGATTTATTAGTTTTAATTTAACATAATTTTTTATAATTTTACAAGTAATATTTATAAAAATATTATGCGAAACTTTGTTCTTTTTATATTGCTTTTTGCAAATTTCTATGCTATACTGTCTAACATAGGAAATGAGGATAAGCAGATGTGGTTTGCCACTTTTAATCCACAACTTATGTTGTGAGTGAGGAGGTGGTGCTATGATAGAAGCTGTTTTATTAGAAATAATATATCTACTTTTAT
>CALXBZ010000004.1 GCA_944386665.1 uncultured Clostridia bacterium | reverse complement strand
AACACCTTGTTTCTGTAAATATTTTTATATTTCATTATTGTAATTTTCTTATATGGAAGTTAATCAACTTCACAGGTGTAGATTTAAACTTACAGTTTCCTGCAGGATGGGAAGAAGCAAAACAAATAAAGTATTCTCTAGGTTTTACTTCTCCTTCTCCAAAAAATTTTGTTGGTAAACAACCTCTTTCGGAACCCGAATCTTTGGCTTTATATAATTTTACTTTGGCACATAATTTTAGACTAATATTAACATATCATACACAGGGCAAAGAAATTTATTGGCAATTTAAAAATTATGCTTCAAACGAATCATATAATATTGGATTGCAATTTGCTAAAGCAAGTGGATATACTTTAGCAAATGTTCCTTATGAATCTAGCTTTGCCGGATATAAAGATTGGTTTTTACAACAATTTAGAAAACCTGGTTTCACAATTGAAGCTGGTTTTGGCGAAAATCCTCTTCCTATTTCTCAATTTGATTCAATTTATAATGATAATTTAGGTATTTTAGTTTTGGGAGCTGTTTTATAAATTGCTCCCAAGATAACCAATATCACATTCCGCTTCTAATTTGCTTTATCAAGATATCACCAAATACAGCATATCCTTGTGTTGGATCGTTAACAAGTACATTTGTTACTGCTCCTATGAATTTACCATTTTGTATAACAGGGGCCCCACTCATTCCTTGTATAATTCCCCCTGTCTTTTCTATTAGTTCCTCATCTGTTATTTTTATTAACATACTTTTATTGTCTTGATTATTGTTTATATATATTTTTTCTATTTCTATATCATATATTTTTCTTCCTGAATTGTCTAATTGGCATATAATTTGTGCTTTTCCTTCTTTTATTTCATCCCTTGATGCTACTTCTAGTTCTTCTGATGAATTAGACAATATACTATTTTTATTTGTAACAGTTCCATATACTCCAAAATTTGTATTTTTGTATATTTTTCCTATACTATTACCAGATTCTATTGTTCCTCTTACTTCACCTGGACTTCCTTTTTTTCCTTTTATAATTGATATAATATTAGCAGTTATTAGCTCTCCACTTGCTATATCCACAATTTTTTCTGTATCTATGTCAGATATACCATGCCCCAGTGCCATAAATAAATTTGTGCTTGGTTCATAAAAAGTTAATGTTCCTACTCCTGCAGCTGCATCTCTTACCCATAATCCAATTTTATATTCTTCTTTGCTTTTTACAGGAGTAATACTAGTTTCCATTGTTTTATTTTCCCTTAAATATTTAATTGTTATTGCATTTCCTTTGCTGTTATTTACTTCTTTAATTAAATCTTCTGTATTTTCTATTTGATTATTATTTACTTCCAATATGGTGTCTCCTTGTTCTATTCCGGAATTTTCATAAGGTTTTTTCTTTTCATTATTTTCAGTATCTATCTGTGACATTCCAACTACTAATACACCTTTTGTATATAGTTTCATACCTATTGCTGTTCCTACTGGTATTACTGTGGTTTTTGGTATTACTGAAACATTTACATTTTTGACCTTTATATTACCAAACAAATTTAAGTCTAAATTATCTACTCCTGTTTTACTTATTTTTTGTTTATTTACATTACTTGCTGTTAGCAATGTTTCTTCATTTTTTGAACTTAATGACAATCCTGTTGCTATTTTTAAATTTAGTTTATCTCCTTCAAAAATAACTATATCTTGAGGAATTGAAATTATTGAACATATATAAATATAAGATATAATTAAAATGATTACAATTGTCATTTTTAACAATGTTTTTCTCATTATTTTTCACCTCTCTATAAAAAGCTATTTTAATATTTGATTTTACCTTTTAAAATGCATTTTTATTTGTAATTTGAGTAAATTAAAAAAAAATAATAACAAATAAATTTTAAATTTATTTGTTATTATCTTAACCAATTATATATGTTTTAAACTTTCCTAATTTTTCAAAATATTAATTCATTATTCACCTGTATATGATGAATATTGTTGCATTAGCCAGTTATAATAATTGAATGGTTCCATTGTTTCTGGTTCGCCGTAATCAATTCCAAAAGTTTCAACAGTTATGCTTTTAATTACTGGTGGATTTACTGGTTTATCAAGACCTTCCTCTGCATTAGAATCTCTAGTTACAACTTCTACATTTGCAATTTTATCAACTACGTCTAATCCTTCAATTACTTGACCAAATCCTGCATATAATCCATTTAAGTTATCATTATCTACATTCATAATAAAGAATTGGGAACTTGCTGAATTATATCCATCTTTTATTAAAGAACTGCTTATGTTAGCATAATCTCCTCTTGCCATTGCAATAACGCCTTTTTTAAATTTTAATGTGTTTTTATCATAATCGTTTGCAATAAATTCACCTTTAATTGAATAAGTTTCCTCAGTAGATCCTCCATCTTTAAGATCACTTAGAGTTGGTTCTCCTTGGCCATTCCCATCTTTAGATCCTCCTTGTATCATAAAGTCTGGGATGGTTCTATGGAAATTTTTTCCGTTATAATAACCTCTGTTTGCAAGTGTTATAAAATTTTTAACTGTGTTTGGTGCCATATCTGGATATAGTTCTACCTTAATTGTTCCAAAATTTTCTACTTCTATTGTTGCTATTGGATTTTGTACTTTTTCAGTTATTTTTCTGTAGTATCCATAACTTAGCACTCCTATTCCCATTATTGAAGCTATTATAAGTATTATTAATAATATTTTTACAAATTTGTTCATAATTATTCCTTTCTTTTTCATTTTGCAAAATATAATATATATCTTCTACTAATTTTTGTAAATATTTTTCACAATTTTTTTACATAAATTTATAAAATTATATAATTTCATTATCAAATACAAATTGTTCTTGCATTCTTCTTAATGATTGTTTTATTGTTCTTGCTCTTACTTCTCCTATTCCATCAACTTCATCTAGCTGTGGTATATCTGCGGCTAAAATGTGTTGAAAAGATTTAAATGACTTTACCAAATTTTCTACTATGCTACTTGGCATTCTTGGAATTTTGTTTAATACTCTGTAACCTTTCGTGTACACTCCAACTTCGTCGTAATTGTCAAAGTCTCCATATCCTAATATTTTGGCAACTGTTTGTGATTTCATAAGTTCTTCTCTTGATAGTTTTTTTATCTCTTCTAATGCATTTTCCGGTTTTCTTTTTTTATTTTGTACCATATAGTCTTTAATCATTAGCAATTCTTCTAATTGCAAGTCTCCAATTAATTCTTCTAATTGCATCTCTAGAAGTCGTCCATCTTCTCCAAGTTCATATATTGATTTTTGAACTTCATCTGCAACATTCATAACCATTTCCGCTCTTTGTATCGCTACAATTACATTTTCTAATGTTACTATATCATTAAATTCATATTCATTTAAAAGATTTAATTTGTTATCGAATACTTTCATATATTTTTCAACAGTTTGAAGTGCTTGATTTGCCTTTGTTATTACTTTTGCTGTATCTTCTAGCACATATCTATCATAACTTTTAAATATTGTAATTATGTTTCTTCTTTGCGAAATGCTTATTACTAAATCACCGGTTTGCTTTGCTGTACGTTCTGCTGTTCTATGTCTAGTACCTGTTTCTACTGTTGGTATTGTTGAAGATGGTATTAATTGAGCGTTTGCAAATAAAATTTTTTTTAAATCAGAGCTTATTATTATTGCTCCATCCATTTTTGCGAGTTCATATAATCTTGCAGGAGTATATTCTACATCTATTCTAAAACCTCCATCTACAAGCTCCATAACTTCTTTTCCATCACCTATTACAATAAGTCCACCGGTTTTTGCTTTTAATATGTTTTCTAAACCTTCTCTTATTGGTGTGCCTGGTGCAATTGTCTTTAATACCTCCATAATTTGATTGTTCGTAGTTGCCACTTTGTCGTTCCTCCCCAACTAAACTATATATTTTATTAATCATTTTCTTCTTTATTATTTTTCTCGCAATAAATCTATTAATTATGTATTTTATATTTTTTTACTTTAGTCCTGTTTTTTTCATGGCTTCATCAATTGTCCTAACACCTATTATATCTATTTTAAACTTTTCTTTCAATAGTTTTTTGTTACTTTCTGGAATTATGCATGTTTTAAATCCCATTTTTTCGATTTCTTTTATACGTTTTTCTATCATATTTACAGATCTTATCTCACCAGTTAATCCTACTTCTCCAATTGCTACTATATCTTTAGCTATTGGTCTATTTCTAAAACTTGATGCCATTGCTAAAATGGTTCCTAAATCAACGGCTGGTTCTACTAATCTAATTCCACTTACAACATTTAGATATACATCCTGTGCTCCTAATGGAAGGCTTGCTTTTTTCTCTAAAACAGCTATTAGCATAGTTAGCCTATTATAATCAATACCATTTGCTGCTCTTCTTGGAACTCCAAATACACTTGGAGTTGTTAGGGCTTGTAACTCAATTAATAAAGGTCTTGTTCCTTCCATACTGGCTACAATTATTGATCCTGGAGGGTTATCTTCTCTTTCGGAAATTAATATTTGTGAAGGATTTTTAATCTCTATCATTCCTTCATTTTGCATTTCAAACATTCCTATTTCATTTGTTGACCCAAACCTGTTTTTTACACTCCTTAATACTCTATATGAAAAATATCTTTCTCCTTCTAAGTATAAAACGGTATCTACCATATGTTCTAAAACTCTTGGTCCTGCTATATTTCCATCTTTTGTAACATGTCCTATTATGATTGTTGTTATCTTGTACCCCTTGCTTACTCTCATTATTCTTGCAGTAATTTCTCTTACTTGACTTACAGTTCCAGCGGCTGAAGTTATTTCTTCTGAATACATTGTTTGAATGGAATCTATGATAACAAGCTTGGGGTTCATTGCTAAAATTGTTTCTTCTATTACATCAATATCAGTTTCTCCTAAAAACATAATATTATTATTTTTTATTCCAAGCCTATCCGCTCTTAGCTTTACTTGCTCAGCTGATTCCTCACCAGAAACATATAAAACTTTACCATTTCCTGTGATTTTATCACAAAGTTCTAAAATTAGCGTAGACTTACCAATTCCAGGTTCTCCTCCTAGCAAAACAAGTGAGCCATTAACTAGACCTCCTCCTAAAACTCTGTCGAGTTCTCCTATTCCAGAACTCACTCTACTTTCATTTTTTGAGGCCACTTCATTTAAAATCTGTGGAGTAGATCTTTCTTTTACCGTTTTGCCAGTAGCTGTTGATTTACTTTCCACTATTTTCTGCTCAAAAAATGTATTCCAACTATTACAAGCAGGACATTTTCCTAGCCATTTTGGCGACTCGTATCCACATTCGTTACACACAAAAAGCGATTTTGCTTTTGCCATTTACCTACCTCCTTGTTCATTAGGGGACAGTCCCCAAATAAACAAACTGTCCCTTAGTGTACATTTTAATTTATAAATATTTTATCTAACTTTCTTTTGTCAATTCCAAAAATTCTTGCAATTTGCGTTTTGTTTGCTCCTTTAATTTTTATACACTTACATAATAATTCTTTATTTTTATTATATTTTTTTATTTCTTCGCGTTTAATTTTGAAAATATTTTCTATTATATCTATTACCTCTTCATCTGTTAATTTTACTTTTATTTCAAATTCTGATACATTTTGTTCATCATGTTCAAAATTTTCTTTATTATTAAAAATGATAAAATTTTTTATTGCTTCTTTTTTATCATTTCCAAAAAGCTTCAAAATAATTGTTGTATCACATATCTTATTTTTATTAATAAATTCATTGTAACTACTCCATCGATATTCATTTATTTTAGCTATTCCAGCTTTAACACAATTTAGATGTATATATCTTTGCAAATTTAATAGATAGTTACTATTTTCTACTGCTTTACTTTTGAATCTATCTTGAAAAACATGTCCACACTTTTTATATTTTTTATTGAAGAAACTTGAATATGCTTGATTTATCGAATGCATTATAGTTGATATATCTTCATTTTTTGCATCTATAATCATATGAACATGATTAATCATTAATATATAACAATATATTGAATAATTGTACTTTTCTTTATACTTTTTTAATATTTTTATAAAATTTTCAAAATCTCTTGTGTTCAAAAATATTCTTTGCTTATTGTTTCCTCTTACTATTATATGGTATACATTAGTTTTGCTATAAATTCTATTTGTTCTAGGCATTATCATTCTCCTGTTCTTTATTTTGATTTTTTGATTTTTATGCCCTAAACAAATCCCTATTTTATTTATACTTTCTATATTAATGTTCACTTGGGGACAGTTTGTTCGTTTTGGGACTGTCCCCAAACAATCATTTTCCTCTAACTTCGCCTATTTTAGATAATTTTTCAATTATTTTATTTAGTATTTCATTTATTTCTTCATCTGTTAAAGTTCTGTCGTTGCTTCCGAAAGTTAAAGAGTATGCTAAGCTCTTCTTTCCTTCTGGAATTCCTTTTCCTGTATATAAGTCAAATACTTCGCTACTTATTAATAAAGACCCTGCTGCTTTTTTTATTTGCATTGCTATTTGGCTTGCTTCTATGTCCTTATCTGCCAATATTGCTATATCCTTTTTTACTGTTGGGTATTTTGATATTTCTTTATATTTCATTTTTCCAGTTTTCTTTGATAGTAGCTTATCTAGATTTATTTCCATTACATAAACTGCTTCTTTAGTAATTTGAGGATGTACTTTTCCTATTACTCCAACTATATCATTATTTACAGATATTAAAGCTGATTGTCCTGGATGTAATTCTCTTGGCATATTTTCTTTTACTATAAAGCTGTATCTTCCTCCATATCCTAAGAAGTCTAATAATTCTTCTGCAATACCTTTTATAATATAAAAGTCTACTTGTTTATTATTGTTAATTCCACAATAATAATTTCCTGTCATTAAACATGCAATTTTGTTTTCTTCATTATATTCTTCCCCTTTTTTATAAAAAGATTTCCCTATTTCAAATATTGATACATCTTTATTATAATGGGCTACATTGTATTCATATATTTTGTATAGCGATGTAATTATGCTACATCTTAATGTACTTCTTTCTTCTGTAAGTGGTGCTAACAGCTTTATTCCTTCAATTTCTTCTGTAGATTTCATATCATAGCCTACATAGTTTTTAGCTTCTTTTTCGTTTACTAATACATAAGATAACGTTTCGTTCAATCCTAAATTTATCATTTTATGCCTAATTTCTCTTGTTGTGCTGTCGTAACTACCCATTTTGATTGGCATTACTGGAACTTTTGACTCTATATTGTCAACTCCATATATACGTCCTACTTCTTCTATTAGATCTTCCTTTATTGATATATCTAGCCTTCTTTTTGGAACAATAACAGTTATCTTTTCTCCATCTTCATTTGTCTTGAAGCCTAGTTTTCTAAATACTTCCAAAATATCTTGATTTGATATTTTTGCACCTAGTATATCATTTATTTTACGATATGTTATTTCTATTTCTTTATCTGACATATCTTCTTTGTTATATTCTACAGTGCCTCCAACTACTGTTCCACCAGCATATTCCTCCAAAAGTTTTACTGCTCGCTCTGCTGCCATATAAGTTCTATTTGGATCTAAACCTTTTTCAAATCTATTACTTGCTTCACTTCTTAAGATTTTTTGTGCAGTTTTTCTTACTCTAACAGAATTAAATATTGCAGTTTCAATTATTACATTCTTTGTATTTTCTGTAATTTCGGTATCTAGTCCTCCCATAACACCAGCAAGACCAATTGCTTCTTTTCCATTTGAGATTACTATGTCATCTGTTGTTAGAGTTCTTTCTATGTTATCAAGAGTTGTTAGTTTTTCTCCTTCTTCTGCCATTCTAACTTCTAGGCAACCTTGTAATTTGTCTGCATCGTAAAAGTGTAATGGTTGGCCTAGTTCAATCATTACATAATTGCTAATATCTACAACGTTATTAATTGGTCTTATTCCTGATGCAATTAATCTATTTTTTATAAAAGCTGGGCTTTCTTTTATCTGTACATTTTTTACCTTTTTTGCTAAAAACATTGTACAATTATCTGTATCTATTTTTAATTTAAAACTATCATTTATATTTTCTTCATTCTGTCCATGTGACAAATCTGGCTCTTTTACTTTTTTATCATAAATAGCTCCAATTTCGTATGCCATTCCTAATACACTTAATAGATCTCCTCTATTTGCAGTTAAATCAAAATCTATTACTCCATCATCCATTCCCATAAATTTTATTGGATCTTCGCCTATTGGAGCATCTGCTGGTAACTCATGTATTCCTTCTTTGTCTTCTGCAGATAAAAACTTGCTTTCTATTCCAAGTTCAGCAATAGAACATAACATTCCATTAGACTCAACTCCACGCTTCATACTTTTATTAATTGTTACTCCTCCTGGAAGCTTTGCACCTGGTAGTGCTACAATGACTTTCAACCCTTTTCTTACATTTGGAGCACCACAAACAATTTGCAAAACTTCATCTTTTATATTTACTTTACAAACATGCAAATGATCTGAATCTGGGTGCATTTCACATTCCAATACTTCACCAATTACTAAATTTGTAGCATTTATTAAATTTTCTGCTGAATCATATTCATTTCCAACTTTAGTCATATCTTCTGCTAAAGTATTCAAATCTACATCTATATCAACATAATCTTTTAAAAAATTTGTACTTAATTTCATATTCTAATCTCCTTTTTAATTAGCCAATTTCGATTTCTTTTTTGTATGTTCATTTTGGGACAGTCCCCAAATGAACAAACTGTCCCCGAGTAAACATTAATCTTTTCTATCAAATTGTGATAAAAATTTTACATCATTTGTATACAATAGTCTCATATCTGTTATTCCATATTTAAACATTGCAAGTCTGTCAAGACCTGTGCCAAATGCAAAACCACTGTATACGTCTGGGTCATATCCATTCATTTTTAAAACATTTGGATGAACTATTCCAGAACCTAAAAGTTCTATCCAACCTGTTTGTTTGCATAAATTACATCCTTTTCCTCCGCATTTAAAGCAACTTACATCTACTTCGTATGAAGGTTCTGTAAATGGGAAGTAACTTGGTCTAAATCTTAATTGTGTATTTTCTCCAAGCATTTTTTTCATAAATACTTCTAGTGTTCCTTTTAAATCTGCAAAAGAAATATTTTTATCAATAACTAATCCTTCAACTTGGTTAAATTGATGTGAATGAGTTGCATCATCTTCTTTTCTGTATGTTTTTCCTGGGCAAATTACTCTAATTGGTTCTTTTTCAGTATTCGCCATCATTGTTCTTGCCTGAACTGCTGATGTTTGTGTTCTTAGTAAATATTCTGATGTTATATAAAAACTATCTTGCATATCTCTTGCTGGATGACCTTTTGGAAGATTTAATCTTTCAAAACAATATTCGTCTGTTTCTAGTTCTGGTCCAGATACTACGTCATATCCCATAGAAACAAACAAGTCTTCAACTTCTTCAATTACTCTGTTCAATGGATGTTCGCTTCCTCTTTTTACTTTTGTTGCTGGAAGTGTTACATCTATTGTTTCTTTTTCTAACTGACTTTGTAACTCTTTTTCCTTGAATTCTGTTTCTTTTTCAGAAATCATCATTTCAATTTCGTCTCTTATTTTATTTACGAGACTCCCTATAACTGGTCTTTCTTCAGCTGCAATATTCTTCATACCTCTTAAAATTTCTGTGAGTTCACCTTTTTTTCCTAGAATTTGTACCTTAAAATCATTTAAAGTTTGGTTATCCTTAATTTCTGCAATCTTTTCTTTTGCCCTTTTGCTCATTTCTTCAAGCTTTTCCTTCATTTTCTAATTCTCCTTTCTTGTGCCTACATTCCTATAGACAGTTTTGCTTAATATGTGTTTTCATATTATTAAAAATTGTTCTTTTTATACATCTATAATACAAATAGATGTTTTTACATAACAAAAAAATCACTCGTAAAAATATTATCTCTAATATTTTATAGGACGAATGATTTCTTAATTCGTGGTACCACCTATTTTTATTAATTAATATTGTTTGCCATTTTAAATTGGTTTACAATTTTCATTAACCTCATTATAGCTATAACGTTTGCTACCGTTCTTTCCTACTCTTATCTCTTTCAAAAAGAAACCTCCAAAGTGAAATTTCTGTAATTTATATATGACTGGCTTTCAGCTTATGCCAAATCTCTCTTTAATATACGTTCTAATTACATACTTTACTTTTTCATCGGCATTTTTAATATTATATATATTATCACAGTTTATATGTTTTGTAAAGCATTTAGTAGTTTTAGTAACGCAAAAATTAAGCAGTGGTATTGCTCCACTGCCTGTTTTTGTGTTTAACCTCCTGTACCGTATCGAAAATCGTTGAAAATATCCACATCATCTTTGTCCAGAGCATGTATCCTATTCCCTGTTGGACAAAAAGTGCATTTGCTATAATCAAAAGGAATATATTGTGTAGAATTGTTTTTCATACACTTAATACATATTTGATTAAGCATTTTCAGCTCTTCTTCACGGTCCATTTGTCCACCTCCCAAATGGGTTATGAATATATTATACCATTTTTGATGTACTTTATCAACTAATATATTATTAGCAAATTTGTCACATTCAATCTATATTATATTCATATCTCAATGTCTTGTTATAAATATAATTTCTATCTTGACACTAACATTTTTCTAATGCTATAATATACGCACATCTAAAATAATAATTAAAAACAAAGGAGATTGTTATGTTAAAAAAATATTTATTAGTATTTTTAGTATCTATGGTACCACTTATAGAGTTAAGAGGTTCTATTCCTATAGGGCTAGGTATGGGATTAAATCCTATATGGCTTTATGTAATATGCATTATTGGAAATATGCTTCCTGTTCCAGTTATTTTCTTTTTTGCAAGAAAAGTATTAGTATGGGGATCTGATAAAAAAATTATAGGAAAGTTTTTTACATTTTGCCTAGAAAAAGGTGAAAAAGGTGGTAAAAAACTCCAAGAAAAAGCTGGAAAAGGATTATATTGGGCTTTATTCATTTTTGTTGGAATTCCTCTTCCTGGTACAGGAGCTTGGACAGGAACACTTGCTGCAAGTCTTTTGGATATGGATTTTAAAAAAAGTTCGCTTGCCGTTATGGCTGGTGTAGTTCTTGCAGGTATAATTATGGGGCTTGGAACAGCTGGTGTATTTGGAGCTATTGGTGCTGTATTTAATTAGAACTAATATTATTAAACATATAAAAGTCAAAGGGTATATAACCTTTGACTTTTTAATATTCTTAATCTTTATTTTGTTCTTCTGGGGACACTTTGTTCATTTCGGGACTGTCCTCAAACGTACATAATTTAAAATCAATTTTTTTCGTTAGCTTATTAGCATTAATTACTTCTATTTTCACTTTGTCTCCTATTTTATATATCTTTTTACTGTTTTCTCCAATTAAAGTTTTTCTTTCATCATCATATATAAAATATTCATTTCCCATATTTTCAAAGCGGACTAAACCTTCTACAGTATTATCTAGTTCAACAAACATTCCAAATGGCGTAACACTTGATACAACTCCTTCGTAGATTTGTCCAATTTTTTCTTTCATATATTCTGCTTTTTTTATTGCTTCTGCATCACGTTCAACTTTTTGAGCAACCTTTTCCCTCTCTGATGAAGTTTCTGCATATTTAATTGCTTCAATTTCGTATTTCTTTCTTAGTTCCTCATTTATATTGTAATCATGTTTTAAATATGATGAAATTACTCTGTGTATAAATAGGTCAGGATATCTTCTTATTGGTGATGTAAAATGACAATAGCATTTACTTGCAATTCCGAAGTGACCTTTATTTTGGCTTTCGTATTTTGCAACTTTTAAAGTTCTTAATATTAGGTTTGATACAACTTTCTCTTCTGATTTTCCTTTTACTTCGTCTAATACTTGTGCAAAGGCTTTTGAATGTACACTATTTTCATCATCCTTTTTTATACCTCTTATCTTATACCCTAAATTAAATAAAAATTTATTTAGTTCTATTACTTTATCCATATCTGGAATCTCATGAACTCTATATATGAATGGAGCTTGAAGCCAATAAAATTTTTCTGCAACAGTCTCATTTGCGGTTAGCATAAATTGTTCTATTACTTCATTAGATTCTAGATAATCATATTTTCTTACATCTATTGCAACGCCTTTTTCATTCAATATAATTTTACTTTCTGGTATATCTAGATTTAAACTGCCATTTCTGTCTCTTCTATTTTTTAGAATGTTCTTTAATTCTCTCATTCTTAAAAAATGAGCTATATAATTTTTATATTTTTCAGATACCTTATTGATTCTTTCTAATTCTTCTTGGCTTATAGTATCTATACTATTGCTATTCTTGTATGTTTGTCCAATTTTTTGATTATTGTAATCTATAAATTTAAATATGTCATTCACATCATGATAGTTCATTCTTTTGGTTGTTTTTATAACTGATTTAAAAATGTCTGAATCTATTACCTTACCTTTTTGATCAATTTTCATTATTGCTGATATTGTAAATCTATCTTGATTCTCGTTTAGACTACATATTCCGTTAGATAGTTCTTTTGGAAGCATTGGTATAACTCTGTCCATCATGTAAATACTTGTTCCTCTTGTTATTGCTTCTTTATCTAATTTTGAACCTGATTTAACATAGTAGCTTACATCTGCAATATGAACACCTAAAGTATATGTTCCATCATCGTTTTTCTTAACATGAACTGCATCATCTAAATCTTTTGCATCTTCACCATCTATTGTAAAAATTTCTTCATTTCTTAAATCTGCACGTCTTTTTATATCACTTTCAGAAATTTCTTTATGAATACTTAAAGCTTCTTCTATTACATTTTGAGGAAATTCATTTGGTAACTTGTATTCTTTAACAAGTGAAAGCATGTCCACACCCGCTTCGTTTATTTTGCCTAATATTTCTATTATCGTACCTTCTGCCTTATTTGTTCCATCTGAGTATTTCTCAATTTTTACTACTACCTTTTGATTGTTTTTTGCCCCTGCGGATTTCTTTTTTGGTATATATATATCTTCGCTTATAGCTTGATTGTCTGGAATTACAAATCCAAAATTATTACTTTTTATATATGTTCCTACTATTGTGTCATTTGCATGTTTTACTATTTCAAGTACTTTTCCTTCTCTTTTATGATTGTTTTCTTTTTTTAAATCTTGGTCAGTAAAAATTTTTATTAATACCTCATCGCCGTCAAGAGCTTGTTTCGTAAGTTTTGGAGAAATAAATATTTCATTTTCCTCATCACCAACATTTACAAATCCAAAACCTTTTTCATTTCTTTTAAAGGTTCCTAATTTATAATTTTCGTCTTCTAACAATTTGTCTAAATTTAATTTAGATTTTTTTTCTGTTGTTGATACTCTTGAATTATTTTTCTTTTTATGCTTTCCCAATTTTTCACCTCTTCTCTTTATTATGTCTAAATATTCTATTATTAAGTTCATTGTTATTCAAATTTGATGTGATTCTGCACAAATTATATACATTAAATTCTTAAGAAAAGCGACAGAAAAAACTGCCGCCATACTTTTATTATTTTCTAATTGTTTTTTTAACTTTTCTATAGTTATCAATCTTCACATATTATGTGATACTATATAACATATATTATTCCTAGAGCTATTGCTAAAACAACAAAAGCAATTCCTAGTATCATTGTCCATTTTTTTAATTTTCCATCACGAGTTCTACTTTTATTTTTCTCATAAAAGTTATTTGTCGATGATCCTACTATTGTTCCAGAAGCTCCATTGCTGTCTCTATTTTGCATCATTGTTACTATTATTAATCCTAAACAATCTAAAACATATAAGATTATTACTATGTATTTAACTATTTGCATTTTTCTTATCTCCTTTTGTTACTTTTATTAGCTCATTTATTTTATCACATTTTTTTGCGAAATGCAATTGATTTTAGCTATTTTAAACCTTTATTTTTCATTTTGATTGGTAATTTTTTTATTTTAACCTAACAATATCATTACAATGGCTATATTATTTCCTTTATAAGTTCTTATTTTTATAGTATTATTGTAAAAAATGTTCACTTAGGGACACTCTGTACGTTTTGGGACTGTCCCCAAACGTACAGAAAAAAATGATAATAATACTTTATTTTATTTTATTTTCATGATATAATGTTTGTATCGAATTTCTTAATAGGAGGTATGTATATGTTACCTTGGCAAATATGGTTAATAATATCCGGAGTATGTTTTATAATAGAAATTGCTACTGTTGGATTCTTAGTATTTTGGTTTGCAGTTGCAGCGCTTATAACTTGTTTAATAAGTTTAGTTGTTCCAAATATTATTGCCCAAACTGTAATATTCATAATATTATCTATTGTACTAGTTAGCTTAACTAGACCATTTGCAAATAAAATTGGCAGAAAAGACCAAACTGTTACAAATTCAAATGCAGTTGTTGGTAAAGAAGGTATTGTAATAAAAGAAATAAATTCAACACCTGGCGAAATCGGTCAAGTTAAAATTTCAAATGATATTTGGTCAGCTATTGTTTCAAACTACGACACTTCTATCCCTGTTGGTAGTACTGTTCGAGTTTTAAAAATCGATGGTGTTAAGTTAGTAATTGAGCCAATTTCTATTGTTCATTCAGAATTAGAAACTGAAAAAAAATAATTATGTTTTTAATATGTTATTATATAAATAATTATAGGAGGAAAAAATTATGCCATTTTTAATCATTTTACTTGTTATAATAATAATTATAGCAATCAAATCAATTAAAGTTGTAAGACAATCTGAAGTTTATATAATTGAAAGATTGGGTAAATTTCACAAAATAGCTGATGCAGGTCTTACAATTATAATTCCTTTTGTTGATCGTGTTAGAAGCGTAGTAAGTTTAAAACAACAAACTATGGACGTTCCACCTCAAGGAGTTATTACTAAAGATAATGTTACTATAACAATTGATACAGTTGTATTTTATAAAGTAACAGATCCAGCAAAAGCTGTTTATGAAATTCAATCTTTAAAGAAAGGTATCGAATACTTAGCTATAACTACAATTCGTGATATAGTTGGTAAGATGGATTTAGATGCAACCTTTAGTTCAAGAGATTTAATTAATGAACAATTAAGAGCTATACTTGATGAAGCAACAGATCCTTGGGGATGTAAAATCGATAGAGTTGAAATAAAAGATATTACTCCTCCTGCTGATATTAGAGATGCTATGGAGAAGCAAATGAATGCTGAAAGAACTAAGAGAGCTCAAATTCTTCAAGCTGAAGGTGAAAGACAATCTGCAATAACACTAGCTGAAGGAAAAAAAGAAGCTGCAATTCTTGAAGCTGAAGCTGAAAAAGAAGCAAAGATTAGAAGAGCTACTGGTGAAGCAGAAGCTATTAAAAAAGTAGCCGAAGCAAGAGCTTCTGAAATTCATTTAGTATATGATGCTATGATGAAAGCTCATCCAAATGATACTTTAGTTCAATTAAAATCTTTAGAGGCTTTAAAAGATATTGCTAATGGAGAAGCTAATAAAGTATTTATTCCATTTGAAGCAACTAAAACTCTTTCTAGCCTAGGAGCAATTAAAGAAGTTATGTCAGATGATAAAGAATCTAAAAAATAAATCCTTAATAGATTCTAATAAACTTTGATGTATTCTTATATATTTTAATACAGTATACAAAATAAAATGTGTCCAATAGAATAGACAATAAAAAATAAGTTGTCTAGAACATTGGATACATTTTTTAGTTATGTATTTTTCTAGTCTGGAATATTTTCATCTTTTATATAATATTTTGTTCCAATCATTTTGTCTGGCAAATATTGTTGTTCCACATAGTGCCCTGGATAGTCATGAGGGTATTTATATCCTACATGATATCCTTCTTTTTCCATTCCTTCTACTGGAGCATTTCTAATATGCATTGGTACTTCTCCTGTATCTTTTGTTGCAACATCTTCTAAAGCTTTATTTATAGCTAAATAACTTGCATTTGATTTTTTTGAAGTTGCTACATATATTGCTGCCTCTGCAAGTATAATTCTTGCCTCTGGCATTCCTACCATATGTACTGCTTGCATAGCATTTGTTGCTATTACTAAAGCATTTGGATTTGCCATACCAACATCTTCTGACGCTGCAATTACTATCCTTCTTGCTAAAAACATTGGATCTTCTCCTCCATTTAGTGCTCTTGCTAAATAAAAAACTGCTGCATCTGGGTCACTACCTCTCATAGATTTTATAAAAGCACTTATGTTGTCATAGTGGCTATCTCCTTTTTTATCAAAAATGGCTTTTCTATTTTGGACACTTTCTTTTGCAATTTGGTTTGTAATTTCAATATATCCATCATTACCCATTTTAGTTGTAAGGACTGCTACTTCAAGTCCGTTTAATGCTGTTCGAACGTCTCCATTTGCAGTTTCGGCAATTTTATATAAAGTATCATCAGTAATTTTTATATTATAATTTCCTAGCCCCTCTTTACTTGTTATAGACTTTTTTAATATTGTATATACATTATCTACGGTTAATGGTTCTAGTCTAAATATCATTGACCTTGATATTAGAGCTTTATTTACTTCAAAATATGGATTCTCTGTTGTTGCACCAATTAATATTACAGTTCCGTTTTCCACAAACGGAAGTAGTGCGTCCTGTTGCAATTTATTAAATCTATGAATTTCGTCTATAAATAAGATACATTTTCCAGATGGATTAAGTAGTGGATTTCTTGCTTCTTCTATTGCATTTTTTATATCCCCTACACCAGATGTTACTGCGTTTAATTTTGTGAATTTATATTTAGTAGTATTGCTAATAACTCTTGCAAGAGATGTTTTTCCACAACCTGGAGGGCCCCATAATATTATGCTAGATAATCTATCTGCTTTAATTGTTCTATATAAAATTTTATCTTGTCCTAGAATATGTTCTTGTCCAACATAATCTTCTAGAGTTTTAGGACTCATTCTATATGCTAATGGTTCATTTGAGTTCATTTTTATTTGGCTCCTTTCTTGTTTTCAAAAATTATAAAGCCTTTTGTTGTTTATTTTGCCTATTTAGCTAAATAGTTAAGTGCTTCTTTTATTCTATCTTCTAAATTTATTGCTTTTACCTTTGGTAGAATTTGATTTATTTCGTATCTTCTATATCCTAATACCTGCAAAGCTTGAACAAGCTCTTCAAAATCTTCTTCCATTTCTTTTTCTTGTTCTTTCTCATTTATAGATATATCCATAGCCTCTTCTGCTTTTATTTTATCTTTTAATTCTAAAATAATTCTTTGTGCAGTTTTAGCACCTATTCCAGGTAATTTCTTTAATGTATTAACTTCGTTTGTTATTACTGCTAATGCAAATCTTGATGGTGTTATATTAGATAAAATCGTTATTGCAGACTTTGCTCCAATTCCACCTACAGATATTAATAGTTCAAACATATGTAATTCTTCATTTGAACAAAAGCCAAACAAACTAATATCATCTTCTCTAACTTTTAAATATGTATATACTCTAACTTGTTTATCTTTTTCCAATTCATCTATTGATTTTTTAGACATGTATATTTTATATCCAATTCCTTGTACTTCTAATATTACATACTCTTCTGATTTTGTTATTACTTCTCCTTTTAAATATGCTATCATCTTTTTCTCCCGTTATCAAACAAATTTTCTCTTTTTACTTTTTATATTGTATCATATTTTTATGATTTTTCAAGTTATTTAACTGTTTTTATAATTATATTTTATTGATTGTTTTCTTTACTTGAGTTTTAACTAACAATTGTAATTTCGACATTTTTTACTTGAACTATTAACCTTATATGGTATAATTGTATTATCTTAAGTAAAGTTAAAAGGAGGAAAATGTATGACACCACATAATGAAGCTAAATTAGGAGATATTGCAAATGTTGTATTAATGCCTGGAGACCCTCTTAGAGCAAAATATATAGCTGATAATTTTTTAGAAAATGTAACTCTTATAAATACTGTTAGAAATATGTTTGGATATACCGGAACCTATAAAGGAAAAAAAATAACTGTTTTTGCGTCTGGTATGGGTATGCCAAGTATGGGAATTTATTCTTATGAATTATACAAGTTTTATGGAGTTGAAACTATTATTAGAATAGGCTCTTGTGGAGCTTACAATGAGGATTTAAACCTTTTTGATACTATATTAGTAGATAATACTTATACTGAAGGTAATTATGCTTACGAGTTAAATGAAGAAGATTGCCATCTAATGCAGTCTAGCACTCAAGTAAACAATGTTATTGAAAATACCGCTAAAGAATTGAACATTCCTTGTATAAAAGGAAATACCCTTTGTTCTGATTGTTTTGACTATTATGTAAAAGATGTAAATAGTTTAATTGCGAGATTTCCAAAAGAATTAAATATTATAGGCGCTGAAATGGAGGCTTTTGCTCTTTTCTATAATGCTAAATTACTTGGAAAGCAAGCAAGTTGCTTATTAAGTGTTGTTGACTCTCATTATAAAAATCAAGAAATTTCTGCAACTGATCGTCAAACTTCTTTGAATTCGATGATAAAATTAGCTTTAGAATCTGCTATAAAATTATAAAGTTCGTTTTGGGACAGTCCCAAAACGAACATTTTTTATTTTGTTATTGTTAATATTTTGTATTTTGAAATTCCTGCTGGTGTTTTTACTTCAACGCTATCGTTTTTCTTTCTTCCTAATAGTGCTGCTCCAACTGGTGATTCATTAGATATTTTATTTTGTGCTAAGTCAACTTCTGTTGGTCCAACTATTGTATATGTTACTTCTTCGTCAAAATCTTCATCATAAACCTTAACAATGTTTCCTACTTGAACAGTTTTTGTGTCTATTTCTGATTCATCTATAATTTTAGCATATCTTACTTTATTTTCTAGCTCTGCTATTTTTCCTTCATTTTCTGCTTGAGCATTTTTTGCTTCGTCATATTCTGAATTTTCTGATAAATCACCAAATCCTAATGCTACCTTTATTTTTTCAGCTATTTCTGCACGTTTTGTTGTTTTTAGATAATCCAATTCTTGTTCTAACTTTTTATATCCTTCTTCAGTTACTAGTATACCTTTTTCTTCCATTATTGTAATTCCTCCTTTGCATTTATAACATGATTGTTTTTTTACCGTGGTTTCTATATTAAACCTTTTTTTTGATTTTGTCAAGAGGTAAAAGTTCGTATCTTATTTTAACTCATTTATTATTCCATAGTTTCCTTCTAATTGATACTGTCCTTTTTCTATGTCTTGTAGAATTTCCTCTAAATATTTTTTATCTTCTTTATAATAATCTTTTTTGTCAAACTCTTCTGTTGATTTATTTATATTAATATTATTTATTATAACTCCATCAAAGTTATTTAATTTTATACTTTCATTATCTTTAATATTAAATATTATTGCTGTTCTGTTAATATAATATTCTAACAATTCTTCATTTTTAAAATCAATGTTTATAATATATTTGGCTTTTGATATACTTTTTCTTTTATTATTTAATATTGACACTAATTCAAAATTTTTTTCTGCATTTTCTTCAAAGGTTTTAAATTGATTAACATTTTTAGTAACAATATTTAACATTTTGTAATTTTTTATTAATTTTCTTATTAATGGCATATATTGCGTACTGTTCGAATTTATTAACACGTATACACTTTGTTCCTCTGGAATTTCATTTCTTTGTTGTATTACTTTTTTTACTACCGTTTCTAAAGTTTCCTTGTATAAATCTTTATTGCATATACTATCTTGCCATATTTCTTTAAGCTGTTCTATTCTATGTACATTTTTATGTTTTTGTATTAAACTTTTTATTTGTTTTGATAATATTATTTTAATATTTTTATCTTCATTTTTTATTCTTATAATTTTTTTATTTATTTTTTTAAGTATTTTTATTTCTTTGTCCTCTATTATATTTTTTCTATCAGTTTCTTTTTCCATATAGATTACATATATTTGTTTTCCGTCTTTATCTGTTTTTTCTATCCAGTTATATTTTAGCATTAATTTAAACTTGTAGTTATTCATATACTTTATTAAATTATCAATTGTTCTTCCAAACACTATTTTATGTTGTTTGGTTTTATTGCAGTTGTTTTTATTATAACAAATTTTAAAATATACTAAATTTTTCATAGTTAATACTCCTCCGCTATTTGCTCCTTATAGTATATTTCTTTAATGAAAAAATAGAATTGCTAATACAACGCAATTCTATTTTCTATGTTTAATTATTTGTTATTTATATTTTACCTATTATTCTATACCTAAGGTCTCTGATACAGTATCCCATAGTTCATCAGGTGCTCCATATTTTTCCCAAAAAGCTGCTCCTGCCAAATCATATTCATTTACTAAATTTAATTTGTGTTTAATAGATTCTGTATCCTCTATCCAAACTTCATATGTTTTTCCATTTTTAGTATATTTTGCATAGTTTTGTTTTAATGTATCGTCCCACTGTATTTCTGTTCCTTCTGGTATCATTTCATATGTATTTTTCATGTATACTGTTGTATCATCATATGTTCCATCTGATTTTTGATACCATGTTCTTGTATAACATGGGGCTGCTAATATTAATTTATTTGGATCTACATTTTCCCTGTTTTCATTTATAAATTTCTTAATATTTTCTTCAACCCAATCATACCCAGCATTTGTTCCTGGTGTTGTTGCTCCATTATTTTGGTCATATGCCATAAATACAATATAATCTGCAACATCTCCTATTACATTTCTATCAAAACATAAAGACCAATCTGGTGAACCATCTGGAGCTGTTACATCAACAGAAAGGACTTTACCTAATTCTTTTAGTCTTGGAGCTAATTCTATTACTAACCTTGAATACATATCTTTATCTGCTTCATACATGTTTTCAAAATCTAGATTAATTCCATCTAAATCATATGCTATAACACCATTTATTATGCTATTTATTAAATGTTCTCTTAATTTATAATCATTTAATATTTCTGAAGTAGTTTCTTTCATTGAGTCATTTGAAAATAGAGCCCATACTTTATATCCATTATCATGTGCCCACTCTATATAGGCTTCTCCTTCTTCTCCAACATTTGCCATTACATTTCCTTTACCCAATTTTTGTACTGTGAAAAAAGCTGGTGAAACAACATTTATTCCTTTAATTTTTTCTGTTCTAGTTGGTGCAGATCCATACATTGAAAAATAATCCCAAATCATACTTATTTTTCCTTCAATTTGTTTGTCTATTGTTAAATCACTTCTTATTTGTTTAGTATTTGCTAAACTACTATTTTTAACATATCCTATTTTTCCCTTTTCTGTTGTTACTTTTGTCCAACCTTGTTGTTCATTATCTTGCTCAACAACTGTTACATTGTCGCCTTGCTCAATTTTGTCAACTGTTTTTGAAAATATTGTTGGTTTGTATTTTACGGAATTTTTTTTGCTACTGTTTGCATATGTTAAAGCTCTATCTAGAGAAACTAAAACAACCGTATCAGTGCTTTGAATGTACTTAGTTTCCACATTATATACACTTTTGCTTATTTCTGAAAATGGTAAGTAGAACTTGTCCCCTACTTTTTTTGCTGAAGCTATAAGTTGTACTTCAGCACCATTAACTGTACATTTATTTTCATTAAGTTTTAAAGTTGCAAGTTTTGTGTCTGATGATGTTATTATTTGGTCATATTTGTTATCGTAAAATATATTACCATCAAAGAAATTTGCTATATCTTTTGTTGATACATATACTACATCATTCTCTACAAATACATCATTTTTCAGACTTTTTGTTACATTTCCATTGTTTATAACAAGATTTGTTTTGTTACTTATTTCGTTTCTTATATAATTTGGTGCAATGTTTATTACTGCGGTTACTGCTAATGCAAATAATACTGTTACAATTAATTTATATATATATACTTTTTTTTCTTTATTTTTTTCTCTCATCTTTTTCTCCTTATTTTTTTCTATGTTACTATAATACCATAAAGATTTTTTTTAGTGAAGTCTAATATTAAAATAATTTTAAAAATTTAAATTGTTACCAAAAAAAATAAGTAATTAATTTTAATTTAACTACTTATTTAATATTTTAGTATTTGATTTCTTACAACAATTTCATCACCATTGTCGCCATCATTATCATCAATATATTCCATGTCGTTTTTCTCTTTAAATAGCGTTTTATTCCTCTTTCTAAACGGAGTATTGCTCTGTATTAAATACTGATTGCTATTTACTATTTGGAAGTCTTTTCTATTTTCATCTACTTTTATGTATTCATCAACTTTTTTATTAACATCATATTGTATATGATTATGTTCATGTTGTTGATAGAAAGTTTCTGTATACATAGTTTTTTTATGTAAGCCTTGTTCTTCTTCTATTTCATATCGATTTATTTGTTGTCTTTGAGCTTTAGAAAATTTCTCCATTGGATACTCTAAATATTTATATTGCCATATTGCCATTCTATCATCACTTGAATACATAGAACTTAATAAATCGTCACAATTGTATTCTGCCAAAAAGTCTACGTTTTCTATGCTAATGGTAATATTTGACCAACTAATTTTATCGTATTTTTGACATTGGTGTCTTAATTTTTTTATTAAATCATATAATTGATGTGTTAATTTTACATATTCACCTTCATTTAAGTTGAATTTTTGAGGTATTTGATACACATTAATTGGATTTTTCTTTATTATACTTTTAGGGAAATAGTAAAAAAACATTTCTCCTGTTTCTTCACCATTATCCCTTTGTATAACTGAAGCATATAAATATATACTATCCCATTTTTCTGGTATCATATAAAAAAGACATTTTCTAATTTCAGAATATAATTCTTTTATTGTTGTACCTACTGGCATATATTCTCCTCTATTTTCTCTTATTATATTTATATACTATTTTCCTAATATTATGCTTTCTCCTGTCATTTCTGCTGGTTTTTCTAGTCCCATTATATCTAGCATAGTTGGTGTTAAATCTGCTAATCTGCCTTCTTTTAGTTTTGCATTATCCATTCCTACTAATATAAGAGGAACTGGATTTGTTGTATGTGCTGTATGTGGTTCTCCTGTTTTGCAGTCTATCATTTGTTCACAATTTCCATGGTCAGCTGTTATTATTAGTTTTCCTTGTTGTGCATTTACAGCTTTTACCACTTTTCCAACACACTCATCAATAGTTTCAACCGCTTGTATTGCAGCTTCTAAGTTTCCTGTATGACCTACCATATCTGTATTTGCATAATTTAATATTATAGCATCATATTTTTTAGAATTTATTGCTTCTACAACTTTTTTTGTTACTTCTGGTGCACTCATTTCTGGTTGCATATCATATGTTTCTACTTTTGGTGAAGGTACTAAAATTCTGTCTTCTCCTTCATATTGTTTTTCTTGACCACCATTAAAGAAGAAAGTTACATGTGCATACTTTTCTGTTTCTGCAATACGAAGTTGTTTATATCCTAAATTACTGATATATTCTCCAAATGTATTTTTTAAATGTTCTTTTTTGAAAGCTACTTCTACGTTTGGTAGAGTTTCATCATATGGAGTCATACATACAAAACATAAATCCAAGTCTTTTCTGGTTTCAAACTCATTAAACTCTGGATCTACTAGTGTTCTAGTAATTTGTCTAGCTCTATCTGGTCTAAAGTTAAAGAATATTACAGAATCATGAGGTTCTATTTTAGCAACTGGAGTATCTCCATTACATATTACAGTTGGCTCTATAAATTCATCAAATACTTCTTTTTGATAAGATGCTTCAACAGCTTGAATTGCAGATTGAGCTTTTAATCCTTCACCATTTACCATTGCATCATAAGCTTTTTGTTCTCTTTCCCATCTTTTATCTCTATCCATTGCATAGAATCTTCCAGAAATAGTAGCAATTTTTCCAATGCCTTTTTCTTTCATCTTTTCTTCTAGTTTTGCAATATATCCTTCACCAGATGCAGGAGGAGTGTCTCTTCCGTCCATAAAACAATGAACATATACATTATCATTAAAGTCTTTTCTTTTCGCAAATTCTAGTAATCCATATAAATGGCGAATATGACTATGAACTCCACCATCAGACAATAAGCCCATTATGTGTAACTTTGAATTGTATTTTTTACAATTTTCTATTGCATTATTAAATTCTGATATACTAAAAAAATCTCCATCTTCTATTGATTTTGTTATTTTGGTTAGTTCTTGATAAACAATTCTTCCTGCTCCTATATTTGTGTGTCCAACTTCTGAATTTCCCATTTGTCCCTCTGGTAATCCTACATTTAAACCACTTGCGAAAATTTTTGTTGTTGGGCATGTTTTCATTAGTTTGTCTATATTAGGTGTTTTGGCAAGTTTTACAGCATTTCCTTGCTCGTCTTCATTAATTCCAAAACCATCTAATATCATTAACATTGTTAATTTATTTTTCATTTTCTTATTACCTTTCTACTCCATATATATGATCTTATTTGATTTATTATTTTATTAGTTTTTATTATAATTAACTATTTTTTCAAATTCATCTACTTTTAGGCTTGCTCCACCAACTAACGCTCCATCTATGTCCGATGTTTCAAATAGTTCCTTTGCGTTTGAAGATTTAACACTTCCTCCATATTGTATAATTACATCTTGTGCTACATCTCCATATATGCTTGTAATTTTATTTCTTATTGCTTTAATGCTGTTATTAGCGTCTTCTGATGTTGCAGTTTTGCCTGTTCCTATTGCCCAAATTGGTTCATAGGCAATTATTGTATTTCTAACTTGTTCATTTGTTAACCCTTCCAAAGCTAATTCAACTTGTTTTGTTATTATTGTTTCTGTTTTACCTGCTTCTCTTTGTTCTAAAGTTTCTCCAACACACACTATTGGTTTTAATTCATTTTCAAAAGCTGCCTTTATTTTTTTATTTACAGTTTCGTCTGTTTCTGCAAAATATTGTCTTCTTTCAGAGTGACCTATTATTACATATTCTACTCCTATTGACTTTAACATTTGACCAGAAATTTCTCCTGTATAGGCTCCTTTTTCTTCCCAATGCATATTTTGTGCACCTATGTGAATATTAGTTCCTTCTGTTGCATGCCATGCATAAAATAAATCTGTATATGGTACGCAAAGTATTACTTCGCTTTCTGTATCTTTTACTCGAGATGCTAAGCCTTCTATAAAATTTATTGTATCTGCTGGAAGCATATTCATTTTCCAGTTTCCTGCAATTACTTTTCTTCTCATATTTTTTCTCCTTTTTTATTTTTACGTTTGCCTTTTTAAAATTTATTTGTCAAGTAAGCATTCTACTCCTGGAAGTTTTTTACCTTCTAAGAATTCTAGTGAAGCGCCTCCTCCAGTTGAAATATGAGTAAATTTTTCTCCTATCCCAAGTTTTTCAATAGCTGCTGCAGAATCTCCACCACCTATTATTGTTGTAACTCCTTCTAAGCTTCCTAAAAATTTAGCAATGCTATTTGTTCCTATAGCAAATTGTTCAAATTCAAATAATCCAACTGGTCCATTCCAAATTACAGTTTTAGCTTTTGATAATTCTTCTTCATACATTTTTATTGTTTCAGCTCCTATATCAAAGCCTTCCCAACCATCAGGTATTTCTGTGTATTTAACTGTTTTGCTTTCTGTGTCTGCACTAAATTCTTTTCCAATTTTGGTATCTAGTGGAAGCATTAATTTTACACCATTAGCTTTAGCTTTTTCCATTAATTCTTTTGCTAGCTCTAATTTATCTAATTCACATATAGAATTTCCTACATTGTATCCCATTGCTTTAAAGAATGTATAAGCCATTCCTCCACCAATCATTAATGTATTTACTTTTTCTAATAAGCTGTCTATTACTCCTATTTTATCTGAAACTTTCTTTCCACCTAATATTGCCATAAATGGTCTTTCTGGATTTTCAAGTGTTGTTCCCAAGAAATTTAATTCTTTTTCCATTAAGAATCCTGCTACAGCTGGTAAATAGTCAGCTACTCCTGCTGTTGAAGCATGTGCTCTATGAGCTGTTCCAAATGCATCATTTACATATAACTCAGCTAAACTTGCAAGCTCTTTTGCAAATTCTACATCATTTGCTTCTTCTCTGCTATCAAATCTAACATTCTCTAATAGCACAACTTCACCAGTTTGCATATTAGCTGTTAGTGATTTAGCACTTTCTCCTATTATATCGTCTGCTAGTTTTACTTCTTTATTTAATAATTTTGATAATTCTTTTGCTACTGGTGCCAAAGAAAATTCTTTATTAAATTGTCCCTTTGGTCTTCCTAAATGTGAGCAAAGAATTACTTTGCAGTCATTGTCTAATAAGTATTTTATTGTTGGAATTGCACCAACAATCCTTCTGTTGTCTGTTATATTTTTGTTTTCATCTAAAGGAACATTAAAATCACATCTTACTAAGACTTTCTTTCCTTTAACATCAATATCTCTTACAGTTTTCTTATTCATATTTATTCCCCCTAACAAAATAATTATCATTTAAATTCTAGTTTATAAGCTTTTATTATTTTATATCAAAAATTCGTAGTTTTCAAGTGTTTTAAGCACATTTATCAATAAAAATCCATGTTCTTAATATTCCCCAATTTACCTAAAATATGTAATTTTGTGTTCTTTATTACAATAAAAAAATAGCAAGTCTAATAGACCTGCTTAACCAATTATATTAAAATTGTATTTTTTGAAATAAGAAACTGTGAACTTGTTCTCCAGTAATTTCTTGGTGCCAAAAATCATTTATAGCTTTAAAAGTAGCTTCTTGCTTTGGAGTTAATTCTACTGTTATTTCTTGGAATAAAAAGTTTTTAATTTTTGTCCATGTGCTTATTTTTGTTGGTACTGTTGTATCAAATTGATTTTCTACAACATTATCATTATTAAATGGATTATTTTGTCCTTCCATACTACTTCCTCCTTTGTAAACAAATATATAACGATTTACCATATTTATACTACAAAATGATTTTTTAATCAAGTATTTTTTATAATTTTTTTAATTTTTTGTAATTAAATTTTTATGTCTTTCTATATGTTATATACCTTTATATTTCCATTTGCTTTCCTAAAAAGTTTGCTGCTGATTGTACAACTTTTTGTTCAACTTCTGTCATTTTAGTTTTTGGGTCTTTTGATAATAATATTACACTTCCTATTGCATCTCCATCTGATATTATAGGATATATAACTTGAGCATTGTATATTTTATCGTTTTTTTCGCCCTGTGTTATTGGAACTGCTACATCGTTGTTTTCTTTGCTTAGATATTTTTCCTTTTCTTCTAATAATTTTTCTAATTCGTTACTTATTCCTTGTTCTATCCACTCTTTCTTTGAAGCACCAGACACTGCTATAACTGTATCTTTGTCTGTAATACAAGCTATATGGCCTGTTGTTCTTGTAAGCGTTTCTGCATATTCTGCAGCAAATTGAGATAATTCTCCTATTGGTGAATATTTTTTTAGAATTACCTCGCCTTCTTTATCTGTAAATATTTCAAGTGGATCTCCCTCTTTTATTCTTAATGTTCTTCTTATCTCCTTTGGAATTACAACTCTGCCAAGATCATCTATCCTTCTTACAACTCCTGTTGCTTTCATATTTTTCCTCCTCTTATACAATTGTTTTATATTTTTTATTATTACAAAAAAGGAAAAAAATATTCATTTTTTTATGTTTATTAATTTTGTGTTGTAATTTTTATCTATTCAATACATAAGGAGTATAAATTAATATTCAATTATTCTTCTTGTTTAGGACCAATTATTGATATTTTTTTGGGTTTATATAAGTTTAATATGTTATCTAATTCTTTTGCAAATTCTTCTATCATTACCGTTTTTATTGTAGGACGTTTTCCATCCACATAATCATACATAATTTGTCTTAGTTTTGTTATATTTGCTATTTCAGGCTCAATTTCTTTTTTATGGTGTTTTGCTCTTTCTGCCAACATTTCTCTAATAGATACTATATCCTCATTACTTGCACATGAAATTCTTTGAAACATTTGGAAAGGATCATAATACTTAAATATTGGTATATTATTACATTCTTTAGCAAATTTATCATAGAACAATTCCATTTTCATTGGAATACATTTAAACAATTCATCTGCACGTTCTTTGTACATTTTGTCTTTTAATTTTACATTTATTTCGTTAAATCTTTCGATGATATTATTCATTTCTGGGCCAGCATCTTCTGTTGCAATTTGTGATAATTCCTCTTCTGCATTTTCACAATATTCAGAATTTACAGACGCTATATTTATTCCATTTAGGAATACGCTTTCCATTGTTTTTATGTCATAATCTATTAAATTCTTTTCAATAAAATAGCTAAAATATGCAAATATTTTTACTATTTCTACTGGCTTTATTTTACCATTTTTAACATCATCGATAACTTGTTCTATTACACTTGGGAATTGGTCATCTGATATTTTCCAATATTCTTCTGTTAGTAATCTCTTGTATCCTGGCAATTTATCTGTATCTATAGTATTTCTGATAACCTCCATGTTATCTTTAAAGACTTTCATGTCAAAAATTCTAGTACGTACATATATTTCTATAAATTTAAAAAATCTGTATTCTACTTTAAAATTATAGTAATATGTATTGTCGAATTCTTTTATATAAAATTGTCTGTTATCCATAAATACCCTTGAAGATACTAGTATTGCTCTATATTCTTCAT
>CALXBZ010000003.1 GCA_944386665.1 uncultured Clostridia bacterium | reverse complement strand
GAACAAAATAAGTGGACCTTTATTAGACAGAATAGATATTCAAATAGAGGTAACACCTGTAAAATATAATAATTTACAATCAAATGAAAAAGTAGAAAGCTCGATTGAAATAAAGAAGAGAGTAAATGATGCTAGAAATATTCAAATAGAGAGATATAGAAAATTAAAAATATTTTCTAACTCTGAGTTAACACCAAACATGATATTAAAATTTTGTAGATTGAATGAAGAATCGAAAAAAATACTCCAAAAAGCGTTTGAAAGATTAGGGTTAAGTGCTAGAGCATATACTAGAATACTAAAAGTTGCAAGAACCATTGCAGACTTAGATAAATCAGAAATCATAGAGAGTAAACATATAGTAGAAGCAATACAGTACAGAAGTTTAGACAGAAAATATTGGAAAAATTAGGAGGATAATAGTATAAAAAATATAAAATGTTTTGAGGATGAATATCCTAAAAGATTACTAAATATAAAAGAATATCCACAACAATTATATTGTATTGGAAATATAGAGTTATTAAATCATAATAAAATAGTTGCAATAGTTGGCTCGAGGGATTGTACAGATTATGGAAGAAAATATGCTCAAATATTTGCAAAAGAACTCTCAAAAAAAGGTATTTGCATAGTTAGTGGTTTGGCAATAGGAATAGATACAGCAGCACACTGTGGAGCAGTATCAGAAAATGGTTCTACAATTGCAGTACTAGGAGGAGGACTTAAAAATATTTACCCTAAAGAAAATGCATGGCTGTATAATAAAATTCTTAATGAAAATGGCTGTATTATAACTGAATATGAAGAACAAGAAGAAACAAAAACATCAAATTTTCCAAAGAGAAACAGAATAATAAGCGGAATAGCAGATGCCGTATTAGTGATAGAGGCAAATCATAGAAGTGGAACTAGAATAACCGCTAAATATGCAAAGGCACAAGAAAAAAATATCTATTGTATTCCAGTAAATTTAGACCAAAAGAATAGTTCCGGAATGAAGGACTTATTAGAGGAAGGGGCAAAGTTAGTAACATCGCCAAATCAAATAATACTGGATGTATATGGAGAAAATACAGAGACAAAAGCGAAAAATAAGATAAAAAACAATACAAAAATAGATAAGAAAATAAATATCTCAGAAGAATACAAAGAAATATATAATTTATTAAATGAAAAAAAATCTTTAGAAGAAATAGCAGGAAAATTAGGTAAAAATATTAAAGAGGTAAATTCAACTTTAACGATGATGGAAATTGAGGGCTATATAGAGCAAGTAGCCGGAAATAATTTTAAAAGGATAATATAAATGTATAAAAGACATAAAATAGGAAAGATAGGAGAAGATATAGCCACAAGATATCTGTATTCCATTGGTTACAAAATAGTAAATAGAAACTTTGAATGCAGACAAGGCGAGTTGGATATAATAGCAAGAGATAAAGAAGAACTAGTTTTTATTGAAGTAAAAACTAGAACAAATCCGCAATATGGCAGACCATCAGAAGCAGTGACCAGTATAAAACAACAGCATATTAAAAAAGTTGCTTTATATTATATTTATAAACATCATTTAGAGAAGGAGTTTATAAGATTTGACATTGTGGAAGTCTATGTAAGTAGAAATAAGTATATAATTAACCATATTAAACAAGCAACGTTACAATAAATACACAAAAAATACTTGAAAAAAGCAAAGAAAACATATATAATGAATTAGCAAATAGCAAAAGTACATTTAGATAAATTGAAAGGAGCGATTTTTATGAACATAAAAATAACAGGAAAAGAACTAAAGGCAACAGATGCAATTAAAAATTATATTGATACTAAAGCAGAAAGATTAAAAAAATATTTTGATACAGAAGATATAGACTTATTTGTAACTATAAAGAAAGAAAGAGAAGACCAAGTTGCAGAAATGCAAATATCAGTAAGCGGAGATTCTTTTAGAGCAGTAACAGCTAGTCATGATCTATATGCTTCTATAGATAAAAATATAGACATATTAGAAGGACAAATAAGAAAGATGAAAACAAAAAAAGATAAGCAAAACATGACAGAATCTATTAGAATAAAAGAAACTAATAGAGCAGATGAGCATGAAGTTGAAAATGAAATTCTTAAAACAATGTACTATAGCATAAAACCTATGGGAGCAGAAGATGCAAAACTATTATTAGAAGATCAACCACAAAATAAATTTTTAGCATTCGTAAATATTGAAACAGGAAAAGTAAATGTAATATATAGATTAAAAGACAATAAAAATTATGGTTTAATAGAACCAGAGGAATAATAAAATATTAGTAGAAAGAAGAACTTTTATAAGTTCTTCTTTTGTGTATTTTTTAGTTATGCCTAATATAAATTCTAAAAAAATTATGAATTATTAAACAAAATGAAGAAATATGTTATAATTAGTCGAACGAATGTTTATGAAAATGCACAGAAAATATTGACATAATAACTAAAAGTTATATAATTATATTACTAAATATTTTAGTAATACATTAGATTAATCTAAAAAGTTCATTCAAAAGAATAAAAATTTTAATTCTAAAAAATTCCCCCAAAAAAATATTTAAACTACAAATTAATTTGTAAATAGAAAGGAAGAGGACAAATATGAAAAAAACATTATTTGTTTTATTAATCATGGCAATATTAGCTGGTGCTTTAAGTGCATTATTTATATACGATAAAAAGATATTAGAACAAGAAGAAAATGGTCAAATAGTTGATGAGAATCAAATGATACAAGATGAAAGCTTTGAAAACACACAAACTATAAATGAAAAAGAACAAGATGAAAATACGCAACAAGATGAGATATTAGGAAAATTAATTATAAATAAAATTAGCCTTAATGGAGAAGTAAAAGAAGGATGTTCAAGTGAAATATTAGAAGAATATATAGGGCATATTGAAGAAACATCTAAGTTTGATGGAAATGTAGGACTAGCAGCTCATAATAGAGGAAATAAATATTCCTACTTTGCGAGAATTAACGAATTAGATAATGGAGATGAAATAATATATCAAACAAAATATGGCACCAAAAAATATATTGTAACTAATAAAAAAGAAATATTGGAAACTGACTGGAGCATGTTAAAGAACACTAAAGAAAATAAATTAACATTAATTACATGTATAAGGAATAAAGTAAATCAAAGAATGTGCGTACAAGCTATAGAACAAGAAACATAGACGAAAATAAAAATTAAGATAAATCGAAAGGAGATTTTATGAATTTTAGATTAAAAAAAATAACAACATTCTGTATATTATTAATAGTTATAATATCCAAAATAATGCCTGTATTTGCGTTTAACTTTAATGATAACCAAGTTATAAAAATAGAGAAAGATCATGAATGCATAGCGGTATTAAAAATGCAAGGAAAAGACGTTTTGAAAGAAGTATTTTATATAGTGTATAAAGATCCGGAAACAGGAAAAAAACAACCTGCTTTTTGTGTGGAACCTGAAAAAGCAGGCGTAGGAACAGGCGCAGGTGACGAATATGATGTTACTTTAAAACTTTTAAATGATGAACGATTATGGAGAGTACTATATAAAGGATATATGGGGTCATCATATACTTCTTGGAACATGGAATGTGATGATGATTTATACTATGCAACAAAAACAGCAGTACATTGTTTAGCAGATGGGACTACTCCAAAAACTAAATATGAAGTACCAAATAGAGTGGGAATAGGTCAAGATGTTTCGCTAGAAGAGGTACAAAGAAGAGGTGCAAAAGTTTTAGAAGTTGCACAACAATTATATGACTATGGAGTTAATGGAAAAGAAAAATATGCAATACCTACCGCAAATATTAAGAAAGATGGCACAGAACAAGAAAAAATTATAAATGGAGTTAAGTATCTAATCCAGAATTATACTGTTATAGGAAATAGAGAAATTGACAACTATAAAGTATCAATAAAGAATTTTCCAAATGGAACCAAAATACTGAACAACTTAAATCAAGAGACTACTCAAATGACTAATATAGCATTTAATATAGCAATACCAATCAAAGAAATTAAAAGAAACATAGAAGGTACAATAGATGTATTAGACATAAAAATAAAATCATATCCTGTATTTTACGCAAATGCTTATTCAGACGAATATCAGGACTACATAACTTATGCAGATATAGAAGAAAATATATCTACAAATTCTAAATTGAATATAAATGCATATAAATCATCTTTAAGAGTGATAAAAAGAGACAAAGAAAATAAGCAACCAATAGAAGGAGTTACATTTAGTGCAAAGTATACAGACACAAACCAAGTAATTGGAGAATTTACTACAGATAAAAATGGAGAAATAAATATAACAAATTTAAGGCAAGGGAAAATAAAATTAATAGAAAAAGCAACATTAGAAGAATATGAGCTGGATACTTCAGAAATTAATTTAGAACTAGAGTATAATCAAAACAAAGAAATAACAATATACAATAATCACAAAAAAGGAGGCCTAGAAATCGTAAAGGTTGACAAAGATGATAACAGTCATAGGCTAGAAGGAGTAGAATTTGACTTAATAAATCAAAATGGAGAAGTTGTTGCACATTTAGTAACTGATGAAAAGGGTGAAGCGGAAATTGAAAATTTAAACATAGGCGAGTATACACTAAAAGAAGTGAAAACCAAAGAAGAATATAAAATTGGAGCAGAACAAAAGGTCAAGATAACCTGGAAAGAAACAGCCACATTAACAATCGAAAACGTAAGGAAAAAAGGACAAATTAAGGTAATAAAAGTTGATAAAGAAAATCATGAAATTAAATTACAAGGAGTAGAATTTAATTTATTGAATGAAAACAATGAAAAATTAGAAACGTTAGTAACAGATGAAAATGGAGAAGCAATATCCTCAAAACTTCCTGTAGGTAAATACTATATACAAGAAGTAAAAACAGATTCAAAATACATATTAAATGATAAAATAATAGAAGTACATATAGATGACAGTGTAATCAGCGAAAAGATAGTAGAAAACGAAAAAATAAAAGGAAAGATAAAAATAATTAAAACAAGTGAAGAAAAAAATAAAATCTTAAATGTAGAAGCAGGAAGCCCAATAGAAGGTGCAAAATTTAATATATATGATTCAAACAATAAATTGGTAGAACAAGTAATAACAAACAAAAATGGGATAGCAGAAAGTAAAGAATTAGAAAAAGGAAAATATACAGTGGAAGAAATTGAAACTGGAAAGTGGTATATATTAGATAATAAAAAATATGATGTAGAGATATTAAAAAATAATCAAATAGAAGAATTAGAAATAACTAATAAACCAGAAGATCCTAACTTAGAAATATTAAAGAGAAGTAAAAATGTAGTAAAATCAAACGAGGAAATAGATTACGAATTTGAAATATCAAATACAGGAAATACTGCATTAACAGAATTTACATGGTATGATATATTGCCAAGTGATTATGCAAAAATTACTAAAATTTCGACAGGAACTTTTAACCAAGATATTAATTATAGTGTATATTACAAAACAAACCAAAAAGAAGATTACTTAGTATTGAAGAAAGACTTAAATAGTAAACAGAATAATTATATAGACCTAACAAATATACACCTAGAAAAAGATGAAAAAATAATAGAAATAAAAGTAAAATTTGGAAAGGTGAATATTGGATTTAAAAACATTGAAAAGCCACATATATACATGAAAGCAAATGATTCATTGAAAAATGATACAATAATAGAAAATCATACAATATTAGAAGGATTTAATCATGAATATAGAGTCGCGGATGAAGATAAAACTACGTCAATAGTATATAATATTGAAAAAATCAAAAAGCTACCAAGGACAGGATATTAATTTAAATTTGCAGTTTAATTTATTTGAAAAACATTAGTTTTTGCTAAGTGTTTATTTCATAACCTAGATATATGTTCTTGTAAACTAAAAATTGTAGCTCTGCAAATAAAAAATAAGCCTTATTGTACACTTATAAAGTTATTACTGCAAATTGTAGAAAATAGTAAAGAATTTTGTGAAAAAATTGTAAAAAAAATTGAAAAATACAGAAAAATGTAATATAATACAAATGTTGTAAAAGCAACGTTATATTATGAGTTTGAAAGGAGCAATAAAAATGATTTATTCAAAAGAATTAGAAAATATGTGTCATGTTGCTAAAGGAGTTGACCATGGACCAGCACCAATTCCAGAAGAAGGAAAATGGGTAAAGGCAAAAGATGTAAAAGATATATCAGGATTAACACATGGTATAGGATGGTGTGCACCACAACAAGGAGCTTGCAAATTAACACTAAATGTTAAAGAAGGTGTTATCCAAGAAGCATTAGTAGAAACAATTGGATGCTCAGGAATGACACATTCAGCTGCAATGGCAGGAGAAATTTTAGTTGGAAAGACAATACTAGAAGCATTAAATACAGACTTAGTATGTGATGCTATAAATACTGCTATGAGAGAATTATTCTTACAAATAGTATATGGAAGAACACAAACTGCTTTTTCAGAAGGAGGTCTTCCAGTAGGAGCTGGACTTGAAGATTTGGGAAAAGGACATACAAGTCAAGTTGGAACTATTTATTCAAGCTCATTAAAGGGACCTAGATATTTAAATCTTGCAGAGGGATATATTGTTGAATTAGGACTAGATAAAGATGACCAAATTATAGGATATAAATATGTTCACTTAGGAAAAATGATGGACAATATAAAATCAGGAATGGAACCAATGGCAGCAATAGAAAAAGCTTCAGGAAAGTATGGAAGATTTGATGAAGCAGTTAAAAAGATTGACCCTAGAAAAGAATAATTTATACAGAGAATAATTAAATACAAAATTTTAATAGGATGTTAAGTTAATTAGAGGAGGAATATAAAATGGCAGTAACATTTGAAAGTTATGAAAGAAGAATTGATCAAATAAAACCAGTAATGGAAAAATATGGCATAAAAGATTTTGAAGATGCTTTAAAAATCTGCACAGATAAAGGATTTAATCCATACGAAATAGTAAAAGGAGTACAGCCAATATGTTTTGAAAATGCTGCATGGGCATATACTTTAGGTGCAGCAATAGCAATAAAAAAAGGTTGCACAAAAGCAGCAGATGCGGCAAAAGCAATAGGAGAAGGACTACAAGCTTTTTGTATACCAGGTTCAGTTGCTGATGATAGAAAAGTTGGATTAGGACATGGAAATTTAGCTTCAATGCTATTATCTGAAGAAACAAAATGCTTTGCTTTCTTAGCAGGACATGAAAGCTTTGCAGCAGCTGAAGGTGCTATAGGTATAGCAAAATCAGCAAATAAGGTTAGAAAAGAACCATTAAGAGTAATATTAAATGGTTTAGGAAAAGATGCTGCTCAAGTAATATCTAGAATCAATGGATTTACATATGTAAAAACAGATTTTGATTTCTTTACAGGAAAAGTAAATGTTGTAGAAGAAATTGCTTATTCTGATGGAGAAAGAAGCAAAGTAAAATGCTATGGAGCAAATGATGTAAGAGAAGGTGTTGCAATAATGTGGCTAGAAGATGTTGATATTTCAATAACAGGAAATTCAACAAACCCAACAAGATTCCAACATCCAGTTGCAGGTACATACAAGAAGGAAAGAATAGAAGCTGGAAAGAAATATTTTTCAGTAGCTTCAGGTGGAGGAACAGGAAGAACACTTCATCCAGATAATATGGCTGCAGGACCTGCTTCATATGGTATGACTGATACAATGGGAAGAATGCATTCAGATGCACAATTTGCAGGAAGCTCTTCAGTACCAGCTCATGTAGAAATGATGGGCTTAATTGGTATGGGTAACAACCCAATGGTTGGAGCTTCAGTTGCTGTAGCTGTTGCTGTAGAAGAAGCTATGAAATAATTACAAATATTAGAAACACAGTTTTTTCGACACTTTAAACGCCTACGAAACTTTAAGAAAATTATAAAAAATATATTCGTAAGACACAGATAACACACAACACGTAAGACATAAAATAGAGCCTAAAAATGGGCTCTATTTTTTATGTGTTATCTTTTCAATCTTTTGTTTTAATTCTTTAATATGTATGTGAATGTACATTTTTCTATTTTTATTTTATGGAATTGTTAAAGTTAATATCTGATTAATTTAGCGGTATATATGTGTAAAAGAATGGTTTTAGAAAAAATTACAACTAAGTTGAAACCAGAAGAAAAGGGAAAAATGACAATATTAGACAATGAGAATATTCATTAAGTATATACAGAATATATAAACTTAAACAGAAAAGGTCTATTAAACAAGTATATGAAGACATGGAAAATATAAATATAAAAATAAAAAAAATAAATAAAAATGTTTCTAAAATAATAGTCATATTATGCAGACTAAACATAATATACATAATAAACAGTAAAGGAGTGAAAAAATATGGACATAACTCAAATTATACAAAATTATATTAAGCCAGAATTACTAGTTGTATCAATAGTACTATATTTTGTTGGAATGGGAATGAAGAAAACAGAGAAAATAAATGATAAATATATTCCAATAATATTAGGAATAGTAGGGGTTTTAATATCAGCAATATATGTAGTTGCAACAAGTGCTTTTAATGGCTATCAATCAATTTTAATGGCAATATTTACATCAATAGTACAAGGAATATTAGTAGCAGGATTATCTGTTTATGCTAATCAAATTATTAAACAAACTAAAAAGTCAGAATAAGGAGGAATTGTTATGGAAATTATAGAAAGTAATTTAAATTTTAAAGCAATGGATACAAGAAATAAAACAGAAATAATAATATTACATCATGCAGATGCAAGCTCATGTTCTGCGGAAGATATCCATAGATGGCATTTAAACAAGGGGTGGTCAGGTGCAGGTTACCATTTTTTAGTAAGAAAAGATGGTTCTATTTACAGATTAAGACCAGAAGACAAAGTAGGGGCTCATGCATATGGAAGCAACTATAATTCGATAGGAATATGCTTTGAAGGAAGATATATGCAAGAAGATATGCCAGAAGCACAAAAACTAGCAGGAAAAGAATTGGTTGCATATATAAAAAATAAATATAATATAACTACAGTTCATGCTCATAGAGATGAAAATGCAACAAGTTGTCCAGGAGATAAATTTCCTTTTGATAAAATAGTTAATATTGAAACAAACAATGGAGAAAATACAACAAATACAGATGAAAATGTAAATAAAGACATTTTTAATGATGGATTAGTAAATTGTATTTATGATATACAGCAATGGTTAAATGAACACTATAACACAGGATTGTCATTAGACAATATATATGGCCCAAAAACTCATAAAGCTTTAGTTAAAGGATTCCAAAAAGAATTAAATATACAATTTAACAGAGGATTAGCTGAAGATGGAATATTTGGAAATGCAACTTATAATGCTTGTATAAATGTACGTCAAGGTGCCAGTGGAAATATAACAATGCTTATTCAAATGGCATTATTTATAAAAGGTTACAATATAAACATGGATAAGAAATTCGAAAATAAGACATTAATAATAGTAAGACAATTCCAAAATGATAATGGTTTAACTTCTGACGGAATTGTAGGCAAAAATACATTTAAAAAATTATTCGAATAAATTTAGAGGTAGATTTTTACCTCTTTTTTGCCTTTCCTGTAAAGATTATACCACAATTAGGACCAAACTATAAATTTAGCCAGGGCTACTATTAGGGGCAAGATATCGGTAAAATATTTTGAAAATTTATAAATATAAAAAGACTAAACAATAGTATTTTCAACACTTCTAAGGAAAATTGAAAAACGAAAAAATGTTTGAGAAAACTATTGACAAAATGAATAAAAAAATATATACTATGGACATGAACCGAACAAAAGTTTATATGTTATAGGAGGAAAAAAAGATGAGTATTCTAAAACAGAAAAATAGTAAAATCATAGATTTAATGAAGCCAGTAGAAATAAAGACATATTTAACAGTAAGTGTTTTAGGAAAAAGTCTGAATCTAAATATAAATTATAAAAAGATAAATATTCCAGAGCTAGACATGAATGATAGAGAAGTAAATTTGTTTCTACCAATGAGATATAAGCAAAATGGAACAGTAGATATTGTTAGCGAAGCTATAAAGAAAATGTATGACGAAATTGCAGAAATAGAGATTGCAAATAGTATGGAAAAAATAAGAGTAATGCTAGGCTTCGCACCAGAAGACTATAAGATAAAAAGAATGAAAGAATCCTTTATAAAGAATAACAGAGATAAAACGATAATAATAAATCCAGATATAACAAAATATAGCAGAAAAATAATAGAAACGAGTTTAATACAAGCATTTTGCAAAACAAAATGCAAAGAGAATTCAAAAGAATATAAAGACTTATTGCAAAGATCAATTAATAAATATGAAAATTTTCAATATAGAATAATAAAAGTTTCATAATAAAAGAGGCAGGATATTAAATCCTGCCTTATGTATTTCACTTTTATACTAATAAAAAATATTGATAAAAATAAAATATATAAAACAAAACTTAAAATCCTGTCTAATAATAATAGTTTATAAATTTAATATACTAAATATACAGTTTTGCTATCATAAATGATAACAAAAAATTAAAAAGTATAATAAATATTTATAAAACTAGAACTATTTCATTTGGTTTTCAGCTTGTTGTATTAACTTCTTAACCATGTTTCCACCAATTCTACCAGCATCTCTTGCAGAGATATCTCCGTTGTATCCATCTTTTAGATTTACACCAACTTCACTAGCTACTTCGTATTTGAATTTGTTTAATGCGTCAGCAGCTTCTGGAACTACTTTGTAATTACTATTGTTTGAAGAATGTGCCATAATTTTCACCTCCTAGAATGTGAATATATCGAAAAAACTTTGTGTTTTTTCAATATATATATTGCACGAAAAAAACAAAAATAAACTGGTAATTTTTTGAAAAAATATATTTTAAAAAATTAATTAAAAAATGTTTAAAAATTATTATTATATGATATAATGTTTCTGTTAAAATAAAGGAAGGAGAAAAATGATAAATTAATATCATTTGAATAGATATGTATAAATTAGTAGCTATAGACTTAGATGGAACATTATTAAATTCATATGGAGAAATATCACAGAAAAACAAAGAGGCTATACAAGCGTCTATGGAAAAAGGAGCAGAAGTAATAATAGCGTCAGGAAGACCGGTTTTATCTGCAAGAAGTTATGCAAATGAATCTGGAGCTAACAATTACATGATATGTGGAAATGGATCTTTACTATATGATATCAAAAATGAAAAAGTATTATACGATAAATCTATTGATAGGCAAAAAGCCTTACAAATAATAAAAATATGCGAAGAAAATAGTATATTTTTTAACATATATACAGAAAACTTAACAATTTCTAAATCAATAAATTACAATATATCTTTTTACAATAATGAAAACAAAAAAATTGCAGATGATAAAAAAACCAATATAAAAATAATTGATAATATTTATAAATATGTTGAAGAAAATGAAAATATCCAAATATTAAAAATTACAGTATGTGACGAAAGTAAAATAATTTTTGATAGCATAATTAGAAAATTAAAAGAAATAAAAAATGTTGATGTGCTAGATTTGCAACATATGGCTAGAAAATATATAACATTTGGAACAGAAGAAAAGACTGTAGAATATTATTATACAGAAATAACAAACAAAAATGTAAATAAATGGGAAGCAATAAAAAAGCTAGCTGAAATTTTAAAAATAGATGACAGTGAAATAATTGCAATTGGAGATAATATGAATGACAAAGAGATGGTAGAAAATGCTGGATTAGGAATAATGATGCAAAACAGTGCTCCATATATGCATGAATTTGCTGATGTTATTGTTGCGGATAACAATAATGATGGTGTAGCAGAAGCTTTAGAAAAATATATTTTAAGAGAATAAAAGAAAATAAAATGCGCAAAATAAATAAAAAATTTATGAGGTGCATTTTTTATGCGTAATGAAAATAATGAAAACAAACGAAATAAAACAGGCTCTAACCATATAGAAGAGCTTTTAGAAGAGGAAGAAACAACGAAATATGGAGAATTTATATCTTCATATTTTGCTTGGCTTGGATTAAATAAGCAGAAAACAAGAGCAGAGGAATTAAATGATATGACCAAAAGAAAATAAACTTCGAGAAACTTGGTAAATGTTTTTAAAAGTTAAAAAAAACTATTGACTAAAATAAAAAAGGTGCTATAATATAAATGTAGGTCAAAGAAAGTCAAAGTCAAACAAATAAAATATAAATAAAAGAAAAGAGGCGAAAAAACGTGAGAATATCTGATATGATAGAAGACTTTATAAAAGAATTATTTGAGGAAGAAAACAGTATAGAAATTCAAAGGAACGATTTAGCAGAAAAATTTAATTGCGTGCCGTCACAAATAAACTATGTTATATCAACTAGATTTAAGCCTGCACAAGGATATTATGTTGAAAGTAAACGCGGTGGCGGCGGACATATTACAATTACAAAAGTGAACATTACCAAAAGTAACTACTTCATGCATATAATATCTAGTGTAGGAAATTCAATAACTGCTCAGGAGGTAAGCATTTTTATTAGTAATTTCTTATCATATGACATGATTACTAGAAACGAAGCTAAACTTTTAAAAGTTGCAACTAGTGACAATGTTCTCACAGTAGATCCAAAAGATAAAGATAAATTGAGAGCGAATATATTTAAAAATATGTTATTAAATCTTGTTGAAGATTAATTAGGAGGTTGATTATTATGTTATGTCAAAATTGTGGAAAAAATGATGCAAATGTAAGATATACTCAAATTGTAAATGGGGTTAAAAAGGAAATGATACTATGCGAGAAATGTGCAGAAAAGCTGGGAATAAATAATTTTAAAATTAATATGCCAATACATTTTTCAAATTTTTTAGATGATTTCTTTGATGATGAACAATTGTTACCAAATTTTATAAATAGAAGAATCAATCAATGCAATTCTTGTGGAGAATTATATGATGATTTTATAAAAACTGGTTTATTAGGATGCCCAGAATGTTACGATATCTTTGAAGAAAGATTAGATCCTGTACTTAAACATATTCAAGGCAGTACAAGACATGTTGGAAGAAAACCTTTGAATATTTCTGAAAAAATAAAAAACACGGGTGAAAACATTGTAAAGAAAGTTAAAACAAGTAAAGACACTAAAAACAACGAATTAGAAGAATTGAAGAAGGAATTGAATAAAGCAATAGAAGAAGAAAGATATGAAGATGCAGCAATTATAAGAGACAAAATAAAAAATATTACAGACAAGAAATAAAAAAATCTAATCTAAGTATAAAACTATTTATAGGAAGGAAGAAAAAATATGGCTAATTGGTATTTACAAAATGGAAAAAATTCTGATGTTGTAATTAGTACAAGAGTGAGACTTGCACGTAACATTAAAGATCTTAGTTTTGAAAGTCAATGCAAAAAGGAAGATAAAAAACAAATATTATCAAAAATAGAATCAATAGTTCCTTCGTTAGGATATGGACTTCAATTATTAAAATTAAAAGACATGGACAATTTAACAAAAATATCATTAGTTGAAAAACATGTTATTAGTCCAGAATTTGTAAATAAAGCAGATGAGAGTGGAGCAATACTAATAAATAATGAAGAAAATATTTGTATAATGATAAATGAAGCAGATCATATACGTATGCAAGTTTTTGCAGAAGGAATGGCAATAGAAGAGCTAATGAATTTAGCAATAGAAATTGACCAAGAGCTAGAAAAATTATTAGATTATGCATATAGTGAAAAGTATGGATATTTAACAGCTTGCCCTACAGATGTAGGAACTGGTTTGAAATTATCTGTAATAGTACATCTTCCGGGTCTTGAAGAAACAGGAAATTTAAATAAAGTACTTCATATAGTTAATAACTTTGGCATGAGTATTAAAGCGATATATGGAGAAGGAAATCAAAGTTTAGGAAATATATATCAAATTTCAAACAAGCAAACTTTAGGAATTTCAGAACAAGAAATAGTTAAAAATATGAAGATGATCACAGAGAAAATAATTGAACAGGAAAGAATTGCAAGAAAATATTTAGGTAAAAATCAAGAAAGTTTTGCTGATAAAGTTTATAGATCCTTTGGAATATTAACAAATGCAAGAATATTATCAAGTAATGAATGCATAGATTTACTATCAGATGTTAAATTAGGAACAGACATGGGAGTGATAAGTGAACTTGATGACATGAAAGTTAAAAAGCTGTTCTTATATACAAAATCTGCAAATCTTCAAAAATACTATGGAAAAGTAATGGATTCAAACGAAATAGATGCAAAAAGAACAGAAATAATTAGGCAGATAATCGCACAATAGAAAATTCTGTTTGAGTAAAATATTAAAGAAAGAAGGGAAAAGTATGGAATATAAATTTACTAATAGTGCTGAACAGTCTTTAGAAATTGCTAATGACTTAGCAGCAAAGCTTGGACATAATTACATAGGAACTGAACATATTTTATATGGACTAGTAGAAGAAGGTACAGGCGTTGCAAGCAAAGTATTAGGAAATCAAGGAATTACGAGCGAAGCGGTACTAAAAGAAATTGAAGAATTAATAGGAATCAGCGAAAATGGTCCTATTGAAGATATAGAGAGTATAGGTTTTACTCCTAGAAGCAAAAGAGTAATAGAAAACTCATTTATAGAAGCTCGCAAGCTAAATAGCGAGTATATTGGAACAGAACATATTCTTTCTGGAATTATGCGCGAGGGAGATAGTGTTGCAGTTAGAATAATGATGGATTTAAATGTAAATCCTAAAAAATTATATAATGAAATTGTAAATGCTATAAATCAAGCGGAGAGTAAGGAACAAGGACCAAGAAAAACTACAAATAATGGAAGCTTTAATTCAACACCAACATTAAACCAATATGGAAGTGATTTAACAAAAAAAGCAAGAGAAGGAAAGCTTGATCCGGTAATAGGAAGAAGAAACGAAATTGATAGAGTTATTCAAATTCTATCTAGAAGAAACAAAAACAATCCTTGTTTAATAGGAGAACCGGGAGTAGGAAAAACAGCAATTGCAGAAGGACTTGCAGAAAAAATTGTTGAATGCGATGTTCCAGAGACACTAAGAAATAAAAGAGTGGTAAGCATAGATATTTCTAGTATGGTTGCTGGAGCGAAATATAGAGGAGATTTTGAAGAAAGAATAAAAAAATCTTTAGAAGAAGTAAGAAAGGCAGGAGACGTAATATTATTTATAGATGAGATTCATACAATAGTTGGAGCTGGCTCTGCCGAAGGAGCCGTAGATGCGGCAAATATTTTAAAACCTCTTTTAGCAAGAGGAGAGATACAAGTGGTTGGCGCAACAACGACAAATGAATATAGAAAATATATTGAAAAGGATGCTGCTTTAGAAAGAAGATTTAGTCCAGTAATGGTTAATGAACCAACAGAAGAAGATACAATCAAAATTCTACAAGGACTAAGAGACAAGTACGAAGCACATCACAATGTAAAAATTACAGACGAAGCAATAAAATCTGCTGTTGATTTATCAACAAGATATGTAAATGATAGGTATTTACCAGATAAAGCAATTGATTTAATTGATGAAGCTGCTTCAAAAGTAAAAATGCAAACATATACAAAGCCTGACTCTATGCGAAATTTAGAAGATGAAATTAAAAAAGTGAGCAAAGAAAAAGAGGAAGCAATAGCAACTCAGAACTTTGAAAAAGCAGCCAAATTAAGAGATACAGAGAAAAATAAAAGAAAAAAACTAGATGAGCTTCAAACAAAGTGGAAAGAAGATAACACTAAAAAGGTTATGGTTTTAACTAAAGAAGATATCGCACATGTAATAGCAAGTTGGACAGGTATACCTGTTAGTAAAATATCAGAAACAGAAAACGAAAAATTAAAACAGCTAGAGGTAAATTTACATAAGAGAGTAGTAGGCCAAGATGAAGCAGTTACAGCTGTTGCAAAAGCTATCAGAAGGGGAAGAGTCGGTCTAAAAGATCCTAATAGACCAACAGGTTCATTCTTATTCTTAGGCCCTACTGGAGTTGGAAAAACAGAGCTTGCAAAATCATTATCAGAAGCGATGTTTGGAAATGAAGATAATATGATAAGAGTAGATATGTCAGAATTTATGGAGTCTCATTCAGTAGCAAAATTAATAGGCTCTCCTCCAGGCTATGTAGGATATGATGAAGGAGGTCAATTAACAGAAAAAGTAAGAAGAAAACCATATTCTGTAATTTTACTAGATGAAATTGAAAAAGCTCATCCAGATGTAATGAATATGTTATTACAAATATTAGAGGATGGACGATTAACAGATTCTCAAGGAAGAACAGTAAATTTTAAAAACACAATTATAATAATGACTTCAAATGTTGGAGCAAAACTTATAACAGATAAAAACAAGCTAGGATTTTCTGGAGAAAATGAAACAGAGAATAAGAAACAAGAATATGAAGACATAAAAAAAGAGGTAATGGGAGAATTAAAAAAACAATTTAGACCAGAACTAATTAATCGTATTGATGACATTATTGTATTCCATAAATTAGAAGACGAAGATATTAAAAAAATTATAGAAATAATGATTTCACAAGTTATAAAAAGATTAGAAGCACAAGACATAAATATAGAAATAGACAACTCAGTTAAAGAATTAATAGCTAAAAAAGGTGTTGATAATAATTATGGAGCAAGACCATTAAGAAGAGCGATACAAAGCATGTTAGAAGATAAAATAGCAGAAGCTATATTAGATGGAATTATAAAAACAGGTAAAAAAGCTAAGGCGATAGTAGAAAATGATGAAATTGTTATAAAATAGCTAAAAACCATACAAGTTCAAAAATAATATATAATTAATTTTGAACTTGTATGGTATATGCTGATTTATTGGTAGAAAGGAATAAAACAAAATGATAGCATTAGTAACTGGAGCTTCTTCAGGAATAGGAAGAGATATTGCAAGAGAACTTGCTAAAAGAAAATATAATATAATTGCAGTTGCAAGGAATGAAGAAGCATTAAATAAGCTAAAAAAAGAATTAGAGGAAATGTATAAAATTAATGTAGATATTAAAGCAATGGACTTAGTAGATAGGAATAGATGTAGGAATCTATATGAAGATGTGAAAGAAAAATATGGCACAATAGATGTACTAGTAAATGACGCGGGCTTTGGAACGTGCGGAAATTTTATAGACACCGATTTGAATAAAGAATTAAGTATGATAGACACAAATATTACAGCACTTCACATTTTAAATAAATTATTTTTGCAGGACATGGTAAAGGCTGATAAAGGACATATATTAAATGTTGCGTCAATAGCAGGATTTATGCCTGGACCATTAATGGCTACATATTATTCAACAAAGGCATATGTTGTAAGATTAACCCAAAGTATAAGACAAGAATTATTTATGATTAATTCTAAGGTAAAGATAAGTGCATTATGTCCGGGACCTGTAAAAACAAATTTTAATAAAGTAGCAGATGTAAAATTTAATTTATTAGAAGCAAATAGCAAAAAAGTTGCTAAATGTGCAGTAAGAAGAATGTTTATGAATAGAATATTGATATTTCCAAGTTTTACAATATGGTTGGGAAGGCTATTATTTAAGATATTACCTGACCAATTATCAGCATTCTTTTGCTATTTTGTGCAAAAAAGAAAGATACAATAATATAAAATAGATACAAAAAATTGTGTAATTTTTTAATAAACTACACAATTTTTTGTATTAAATAATGCATATTATAATCTATATCATAAAGTTAATACAATATTTGTTGCTTCACTAAATTAGTGTAAATCAGTTGTTACTTCTTGTAACGTTACCTTTACAACACTTCCTTCTTCAACAGAAGAATCAGCAGGAGGATCTTGATAAATAACAATTCCAGAGCCAGTGGCTTGAATGTTTAGATTTTTAGATTTTAAACTTGAAATTGCACTACTTAGGCTTTTACCCTTTAAGTCAGGAACAGTAGTAGAAACTGAAGAATTATTTTCTTCTGTGTATAATTTTACAATTCCATCTTTAGGTATTGCAACACCAGCTTTTGGAGTTTGAGATGTAATTAATTCATCATCAGAAGCTGAGGTTATAGGAGTTAATCCCAAGTCCTTAAGATATTGTTTTGCTTCAGAAATTGTTTTATTTTTTAAATCTGGAATTGTTATAGAACTGCCACTTGTTGATTGAGAAGAATCGTTTGAAGGTATTCCTAAATAAGGAAGTACTTCATTTAATACTTGAGATACAACAGGAGCAGCTATCTGACCACCGTAATGATTTTTTCCATGAAGTCCATATAGTGACAATAAAGCTACCACTTTTGTGTTTTCCACTGGAGCAATTGCTAAGAAAGAAGCTACATAACCATCTTCTGGGTGGCTAGGATTTGGCTCTGAAGTTCCAGTTTTTCCACCAATAGAATATCCTTTTACAGCACCAGATTGTCCACCACCATCTGTTACAACAGATTGCATCATATCACGAACCTTGGCAGCTGTTTCAGATGATATAACTTGCCTTATTTCCTTGACATCTATATTTGTAATAGCTCCAGAATCGGGATTTTCTATTTTTGTTACTATTCTTGGCTGTACTAATACTCCATCATTGGCAATTGCGCAAGCTGCTGTTATCATTTGTAGTGGAGTTATAGTAAATCTTTGACCAAATGACATTGTAGCAAGTTCGGTTGGTCCAACTTTATCCAGTGAATGAAACTGACTTGATGCTTCTCCAGCAGTTTCAATTCCTGTTCTTTCAAAAAGACCAAAAGCTGTGAAATATTTATATAATGTAGAAGCTCCTATACGTTGACCAAGTTGAATTAATGCAGGGTTGCAAGAATTTTCTAATGCATTTCTCAAACTTTGACTACCGTGACCTGCTAAATTAGCACATTTTATAGTTTCACCTGCGACATATTCTTTGCCGTCACAATAAAAGTCTCCAGGAGTATCAGTTTTTACAATATCTTCTTCAAGAGCAATAGATGCCATAATAGTTTTAAATACAGAACCAGGTTCATAGGTTTCATTAACAACTTTATTACTATACATTTTATACAAACTGTTAGTTTGTTCTTCACTTGATAAACTATCCCAAGTTTTTAGAAGAGTTTCATTTGGTTCAAAAGGTGTATTTAAATTATAATCAGGATATGTAGCCATCGCTAAAATATCTCCAGTTGATGGATCCATAAGAACCATTGAACCGCCGTTCTTGCAATCATTTTCTTCAACTGCTTGTTTTAAATATTTTTCTACTATTGCTTGAATGTTAGCATCAATTGATAAAGTTATATTGCTACCATTTTCAGGAGCAATATATTTTTTGTCATTATCTGGAATTGCTTCTTGTGTTGCATCTATTGAAGTAGTAACTTTCCCAGGAGTACCAGTTAAAGTGTCGTCCCAATGATATTCTATTCCAGCTAAGCCATTATTATCGCTACCACAAAAACCTATTAAGTTAGATGCTAAATTTTCGTAAGGGTATGATCTTTTGGTATCTGCATCTATATTTATACCGGCATAACAATCATTATCCTTCATCCATTGCTTTAATTCTGAAACTTTATCTGCATCTACTTTTTTCGCAATTGTTTCTATTGAATTAGTGCTAGTTACTTTTACAAGAACTTCTTCATAGTTTAATTCAAAAATATCAGCTAAAGCTTTGGCAACTTTTTTCTTTAAAGCATTTGTTTTTTCAGAATCATCTTTTACAGTAATAAGAGATGGATTAATACTTATTGTATCTACCTCAGAACTAACAGCTAGAGCCTTTCCAGTAGAATCGTAAATTGTTCCTCTTTTTGGACTTAACATTCTATTTGCAGTAATTTGCTTATAAGCCCTTTCCTTTAAAGAAGCCCCATCTACAAATTGTAACCAAAATAACCTAAATGTTAATAATAAAATTAAAAGTAAAAAAATAATTATAAAGTACTTTAAATGCATACCTTTATTATCTATATTTACTTCCTTTTGTTTCCTATAATTCATAAAATTCACCAACTTTTCTTTAGATAAAATGTTTATGTTAAAACTGCAATTATTTTATATTAATATATCGTAAAAATCAATATAATTTGTTGATTTTTAAATAAGAATGTAATATAATAGAATTGTATGAAAATAGATATTGTTCTATATTATTGAAATATATATAATATAGTTAACAGAAGGAAGGAAAAAGATGAGAAAGTTAAGAAAAATAATGTCAAGTATTATTATTACGGCAGTATTAATATTGACACTTGGAAAAATAAATATTGTAAATGCAGCAAGTGCAGGGCCAATATATTTAGGAATAGTATCACTTAGAACCTCAGGATATGGATATAAACAAACTGGGTACAAAGTGTGGAAAATAGCAGAATATGATAGCGAATCTGATAAAACTGCAGATTTAAACAAAACTATTTATTGTATAAAAGGTGGACCAGGTTTTGGCTCGAGCGATTTAGCTACGGGAGGAGTACCAGCAATAAGTAGATATTCGCAAAAATTTAACTTAAAAGACTTGTCATCAATTCCAGATACATATAAAAAAATATTACCAACTGGAGAAAATTATAATTCATTAATGTGGTTACTAGATAATATTTACATCATGCCACAAGTTGGAACTGATAATACAAAAGTAAGAGAAGAATTCTTAAAGAGCAAAATTCCAGAAGAAATTTATGAATTAGTAACAGATGATGATATAGATGTAGTACAACAATTAGCAATATGGTATTTTACAAATCCAGAGTCAAGTGATAAATATCATTATGAAACAACAAATTTAACAGTTAACTCTATTGCAAATACAGACGATAAATATGTAGCAATAGCAGATTTACCAGAATATGCTGGAAAAGATGATGGATGGAATAGGGAAGATGCAATAGAAGCTTTATTCCAATATTACATAACAAATGCAAAAGCAAACAACAATTATTCAGGACAAAATAATACAACTACTCCAATAGAAATTGTAAAAGATAATGCAACTATGCAAAAAATAGGAGACAATTATATAGCAGGTCCATATAGAATAAACGAATTGTTAAACGTAAATTACACAATTAATGCAACATATACAGATATAGATGGAACAACAATAAATCCAACTTTAGGTGTAAAAGATTCACATGACAACATAGTAGCAACAGATAAAACACTAAAAGAACTAGTTGGAAAAGACTTTTATCTAATGATGCCAACAAGTTCAAATATAGCTGGAATTAAAATGACAATAGATTCATCATACACATCCAGAACTGTAGAATATTGGTCGGTAGAAAATGCACCAGCAACAGAACAACCAGTTGTAATAGTAAATGAAACACCACAAAAATTTTCTGATACAATATCAATTGTAGTGCCAAAACCATTTGATTTAAGTTTAAGAAAATTTATAACAGAAATAAATGGGAAAGAAATAACAAATAGAGTACCAAGTGTAGATGTAAGTGGGTTAGCAGCAGGAGAAACAACAACAGCAACATATAATCACCCAAAAACACCAGTAAAAGTAGAGATAGGAGATATAGTAACATATACAATACGTGTATATAATGAAGGTGAAATTGATGGGTATGTTGAAGAAATAACAGATCATTTACCAGAACAATTAGAATTTATTGTAGATGACCAAACAAATATAGAATACGGTTGGCAAATAGCAAGCAGTTCAGATTTAAAGACGATTAAAACAACATATCTATCAAAAGCAAGTGAAACAGTAGATGGAGAAAATAAAATAGCAGCATTTGATGGAGAAAAATTATCATATAAAGATGTAAAAATAAAATGCAAAGTTGTATCAACAGAACCAATGCCAAATAAAATAACTAATATAGCAGATATAACAAAATTCACAGATGGCACTGGAAGCACAGTAACAGATCGAGATTCACAAGAAAACAATGTAAATGTACCTACTGGAAAAGAACTAGAGGATTATAAAGATGCAGAAATAAACAGAGGAGAAGAATACATACCAGGACAACAAGATGATGATGACTTTGAAAAATTAACATTAAAATCATTTGACTTGGCTTTAAGAAAATTTATTACAAAAGTAAATGATACAACAATAACTGGAAGAGAACCAGTAGTAGATATTACACCATTAAACAATAATGGAACAACAGCAACATACAATCATCCAAAAACACCAGTTGCAGTGGCAATAGGAGATATAGTTGAATACACATTAAGAGTGTATAATGAAGGTGAAGTTGATGGATATGTAGAAGAAATAACAGACCATTTACCAGACCAACTAGAATTTATTGCAGATAATGAAACAAATAAAAAATATGGATGGACAGTAGACCAAAGTAATTCAAAAATAATAAGAACAACATATTTATCAAAAACAAATGAGACAGAAGAAAATGGAAACAAAATAGATGCATTTAATGGAACAACACTTGCATACAAAGAGGTAAAAGTTGCTTGTAAAGTTGTATCAACAGAACCAATGCCAAATAAAATAACTAATATAGCAGATATAACAAAATTCACAGATGGCACAGGAAACACAGTAACAGATCGAGATTCACAAGAAAATAATGTGCAAATTCCAGAAGATTTACCAGGATACAAAGATGACGAAATCAGTAAAGATTATGTACCAGGACAACAAGATGATGATGATTTTGAAAAGGTAAAAATAAAAGAATTTGATTTAGCTTTAAGAAAATTCATTACAAAAGTAAACGATGATGAAATAACTAGTAGAATACCAAATGTAGATGTAAGTAAACTAGCATCAGGAGAATCAACAACAGCAATATATAATCATCCAAAAGCACCAGTTGCAGTGGCAATAGGAGATATAGTTGAATACACATTAAGAGTGTATAATGAAGGTGAAGTTGATGGATATGTAGAAGAAATAACAGACCATTTACCAGACCAATTAGAATTTATTGCAGATAATGAAACAAATAAAAATTATGGATGGACAGTAGATTCAAATAATTCAAAAATAATAAGAACAACATATTTATCAAAAACAAATGAAACAGAAGAAAATGGAAACAAAATAGATGCATTTAATGGAACAACACTTGCATACAAAGAGGTAAAAGTTGTTTGTAAAGTTGTATCAACAGAGCCAATGCCAAATAAAATAACAAATATAGCAGATATAACAAAATTCACAGATGGCACAGGAAATACAGTAACAGATCGCGACTCACAAGAAAATAATGTACAAATTCCAGAAGATTTACCAGGATACAAAGACAATGAAATAAGTAAAGATTATGTACCAGGACAACAAGATGATGATGATTTCGAAAAACTAATATTAAAAGAATTTGATTTGGCTTTAAGAAAATTCATCACAAAAGTAAATGATACAGAAATAAAAAGCAGAATACCACAAGTTGATACTACAGGACTAAAAAATGGAACTTCAACAACAGCTATATATAATCATTCAAAAGAACCTGTAAAAGTAGCTATTGGAAATATTGTGGAATATACAATAAGAGTGTATAATGAAGGTCAAATTGATGGTTATGTGAAAGAAGTTAAAGATCATTTACCAGACCAATTAGAATTTTTACCAGACAATGAAACAAACAAAGAATATAAATGGATAATGTATGATAAAGATGGAAAAGAAACACAAGATGCTAAAAAGGCTAAGACTATCGTAACAAATTATTTATCAAAAGAACAAGAGAAAACATCAGGAGAGAATCTAATAAAAGCTTTTGATGGCACAACACTATCGTATAAAGAGGTAAAAGTTGCATGCAAAGTAGTAGTAACAGATCCAATGCCAAATAAAATAACTAATATAGCAGATATAAGTGATTTTACAGACAATAACGGAAATGAAATACCTGATAGAGATTCTGAAGAAGACAATGTAGAAATACCAGATAACCTACCAGAATACAAAGATGATGAAATTGGTAAAGATTATGTACCAGGACAACAAGATGATGACGATTTTGAAAAATTAGAAGTACAAACATTTGACTTGGCTTTAAGAAAATTTATAACAGCAGTAAATACAACACCAATAACTAATAGAGAGCCACAAGTAGATGTAAGTGGATTAGTCAATGGAACTTCAACAACTGCAATATACAATCATCCAAAGGATCCAGTACTAGTGTCAAATGGAAATGTAGTAACATATACAATAAGAGTATATAATGAAGGCGAAATGAATGGATATGCTCAACAAGTAAAAGACGACATACCAGAAGGACTAAAATTCTTACCAGATAATGATACAAATAAAGAATATAGATGGGTAATGTTAGACAAAGACGGAAATGAGACAGAAGAACAAGAAAAAGCAGTTTCAATAGTAACAGATTATCTATCAAAAGAACAAGAAAAAACACCAGGAAGCAATCTAATAAAGGCATTTGACAAAGAAACAGGAATAATATCATATAAAGATGTAAAAGTAGCATTTGAGGTAACTGAACCAAATACATCGGATAGAATAGTAATAAATAAAGCACAAATATCAGATGATTCAGATGAAGATGGAAATGAAGTAGAAGATGAAGATTCAGAACCAGACAAATGGAATGAAGGCGAAGATGATCAAGATATTGAAAAAGTAAAAGTACAATACTTTGATTTGAGCTTAAGAAAATGGGTAACACAAGCAATAATAACTGAAAATGGTGAAGATAGAATAATTGAAACAGGACATACAGCAGAAGACGACCCAGAGGAAGTAGTAAAAGTAGATATAAAAGATAGCAAGATAAATGCCGTAACAATAAAATTTAGATATAAAATAAGAGTTAAAAATGAGGGCAATATAGCAGGATATGTAAAAGAGATAAAAGATTACATTCCAAAGGGATTGAAATTTGTTGCGAAAGATAATCCACTATGGATACAAATAGACGAAAACACAATAACAACAGATCAAACAAAAGATATTTTACTAAAACCAGGAGAAACAACAGAAGTTGAAGTAATATTAACATGGATAAATGATAAAGAAAATTTCGGTGTAATGGATAACTGGGCAGAAATAAGTAAGGATCATAACGATTTTAACAGTCCAGATATAGATTCAACTCCAGACAATAATAAACATGGAGAAGACGATATAGATGATGCACCGGTAATAGTAACAGTACAAACAGGACAAATGATAATATATACAACAATAGGATTAGCTGTATTAACAATACTTTCATCAGGAGTTGTATTAATTAAAAAATTCGTGTTATAAGATAAATAGAAAAATGGTATTCTAATTATAGAGTACCATTTTTTTAAATTATATTTACATTAAAAAATGCGTATGTTATAATCTAAATGTGAAAAAAGTGTTTATGCCAAGGAAGGAGAAACAAATGAATCAAATCCTTATGACTGAGAATAAAAATAGAGAAAAAAAAGTTAAAAGTGAAAGGAATAGAGGAACTAATAATTCCGGAAACGTATCTGGAATTATAAAAGTTTTTGCTTTATTAATATTAATATTTGGCTTGGCTTTATCAGGTAATGGAACATATGCATTTATGCAAAATGTAAAAAATGCTAGAAATACAAAAATACCAAGTGTAGAAGTATTAAAAAGTGGGAATACAGCAAAAATCACAATCAAATGCGAAACTGGAATAAGAACAATTTCATATGCATGGAACAACTCAAATCCTACAATAGTGCAAGGAAGAGGAAAAACAGTTCTAGAACAATCGGTGGCAATTCCTACAGGAGAAAACAGATTAAATATTTCCGTAATTGATTCAAGTGGAAAAATTAGAAGATATGTTAAAACATTGAAACAAGACGAAAAAGATGTTACAGAACCAGTTATAGAATTTAAGCCAGATAATACAAATACATTACAAATTATAGTAACAGATGACAACGCAATGGATTATATAACATACAAATATGGTGATGACGAAGAAATAACTGTTAAAGCAACATCAGAAGGGCAGACAACTATAAAAGCAACAATAGATGTTGTGGCAGAAGAAAGATTACTAAAAGTTGAAGCAGTTGATAAAGAACAAAATGTAGCAACAGCAGAACAAAGAATCAAAGGAGTAAGTGTAGATAGTAAACCAACTGCACAATTGACTTTAGACCCAGAAGATTCATCATATGCAATTTTAAAAGTACAGGATGAATATGGACTAAGAATGGTAGACTGGTTCGTAAATGAGCAAGAATACAAAACAGATCCTAACACTTCTCTAAATCAAAATACTTTTGAATACAGATTTAAAATAGAGCCTGGAAATACAAAAATAGTTCTACGAGTATACAATGTAAGAGAACAAGTAGAAGAATTTACATGGACAATACAAAATTAATATAAAATTTATAAGAGAAGAAGATTCACATATAATGTAAGATTGATTTACGGAGGAAAGTTATGCATACAGTTTATTTAATTGATGACGATGCAGACCTAATAAAAAAATTAAACGAAGCATTTAAACAAGATAAAAATTTTAAATTTAAACAAATAAAAACAGAAAGTATAGATGTGGCATTAAAAGACATACCAGCACTAATAATAATAAATGAAGATACAATTTCTGAGAGCGCAACAGAGATTTGCCATAGAATAAGAAATAATGATGATAATGCTATAACACCAGTCATAGTTGCTACGTCAAATATTGCAAGAGAACATAGAATAGAAGTGCTAAAAGCAGGGACAACATATTTTATTAAAAATCCAGTCGATTTTGAATATCTGTATTATACAATTCAAAATATAATTAATCTATTATATATAAACAGAAAAGTAAGTCCATTAACTAACTTGCCAGGTAATGTACAAATACAAGCAGAAATGAAAAAAAGGTTAATGAAAAGAAAATTCTTTGCAATGTTATATATAGACTTAGACAACTTTAAAGCATATAATGATGTATATGGATTCTCAAATGGAGATGAAATAATTAAATTTACAGCAAGAACAATTATAAAAAATGTACATTCAAAAGAAGATGATAACAACTTTATAGGACACATTGGTGGAGATGATTTTATAGCTATAGTAGAAGACAGTGACTATGAAAAAATATGCCAAAATATAATTATTGAATTTGACAAAAATATAAAGAAATACTTCTCTGAAGACGATATTACAAAAGGATATTTAGAAGTTCCAAATAGAAAAGGAATTATAGAAGAGTTTCCATTAACAACAATATCTGTTGGTGTTGTAGAAGTTGACCCTGGAAGATTTCACAATACATTGGAAATAGGGGAAGCAGGAGCGCAAGTAAAACATTTATCAAAAACAATCTCAGGAAGTACATATGTAATAGACAGAAGAAAATCGAGGTCATAGAACAAAAACTATGACCTTTTTTATATGGAATATATAAAATCATATAACTGTGAATTGTAACAAAATGTAGAAAATGACAAAAATTTGTCTTACGAATTAAATTGACTTTAATATGGGACTAACTTATAATTAAACCATAAAAAAAGAGAGGAATGTGGTTGTATGAGAAAAATATTAACAGTCAAAAAATTACTTGATTTTGCATATAATAAGTACAAAATTAAAAATGCAATAAGAATAAAGAAAGGTTCTATAAAAAATATTAACTATTTTAACTATATATTTGATGTATATTCTTTAGCGAGAGTAATAAAAAGCAAAATTAATGATAAAAATATAGCTATTATTTCAGAAAACAGATATGAATTTTTAGTAACCTATCTAGCAAATGTAATATTAAAAAATAAAATAATTATAATCGATATTAATTTAAGTAAAAATGCAATAACAAAAATAATAAAAAAATATGACATTAATACAGTATTCTTCTCAGAAAAAAATAAAGAAAAAATTTTAGAAATATATAACCCTAATATAAAAAAGAAAAAATTAAATCTAATAAACTTTGATTCTAATAATAAAAATCCAATTGTAGAATATGAAAAACTAATAAATATAGGAAGATATATAGAAAATAATAGTATAGACAATATACCAGATACGGATGAAGAAATTAAAAATATCGTAATTGCAAATTTATCCGAAACTAAGGAATATAGCCAAGAAGATCTTCTTACAAGTGCTTACATAATAGGTAAAAATTTAAAAATAAAGAAGAAAAAGGAAATTTTGGCGGATGATACAATAAACAGTTTCTACAAAATTGTTATAAAAATAATAGTACCGTTATTATACGGATTAAATATACAATATACATTAGAAGATTATCAAAATCTAAAAAATAATATAGAAATACAAGAAAAAGAAAAAAATAAAATTACTGTTAAATATAGAAGTAATAAATATTTAATTGAAAATATTAATATTTATACATATGTAATGAAAGTTGAAAACGAATTACAAAGAAGCAAGCAGAAAAAAGAAACACCTAATTTTATATTAATAAAATCGAATAGAAAAGAAAAAATAAAGGATAATAAAAAGAGTGTGATGTATAATTAAAATTTTGTCAAAAATGAGGAAGATATTATTTAGATGAAAATAAAATTCAGCATAAATATGGGAAAAGACTCTGGAATTTCTAGGTCTTTTTTTCTTTCTATAAAGTTCAAAACACAATCTTGATAATATAAAGAGAAAAAGAATTAATACTTAGCCACTTAAATTTAAAATATATAATACTAATTTTATGCTTTGATATTTTGATTAAAAATACTATAAACATTAGAAAAACAACATACACAACGATTAATTGTAAAATAGAAAAATTGACAAAAACAACAAAATAATGTAAAATATAAGATGTATAAAAGGTGGAGAGTAGATTATATGCTAAAAAATAAAATGAATTTAGATAAACTTGTATCTAGAACAAAAGTATATTTAATAATAATAGCTATAATATTAATAATATTAAGTGTTATAGAACATAGGGCAATTATGCCATCAATATTAGTATATATATTAATTGTTATATATACTATTTGGTCAAATAATAAAAGACAATCAGAAATATCAGAACACATAAACGAATTAACATTAAATGTTGATAAAGCAGCACAAAGTACAATAATAAATTCACCATTTCCATTGGTAGTTATAGAAACTAATGGAAATATAATATGGAAAAGTAGTAATTTTATTAAAGAATTTGCTAATATTGATATTGGTGTTACTTTAAATGATATAATAAAAGAACTAAAGCTTAATATTCAAAAAGGGAAAAATAAAAATAACTTTTCAATTTGTGAAAGTATGCGAATAGGAGACAGAAATTATAAAATAATCGCAGAACATACAAAATTAAAAGAAAAAGAACATAAAGATTCCCAAGAATATATGGCTACAATATATTTCCTAGATGAAACAAACTATATAGAATTATTAAAGAAATATAATGATTCTAGAACTTGTATAGGAATTATAGTAATCGATAATTATGAAGAACTAATGCAAAGGGCGACAGAAGAAGAAAAATTAAAAATAACTGCTGGTGCTGAGAAAAAAATGTATGCATGGATAAATAAATATAATGGCTTACTAATAAAATCGGAAAGAGATTCGTATGTGGCTATATTTGATCAATATAACTTAGAAAAAATAAAAGAAGAAAAATTTGAAATATTAGATGAAATAAAAGAAATAAAAACTCAAGAAAATATACAATTAACTTTAAGTATAGCAATTTCTGAAAATGAAAAAACAAATTTAGATGAATATAAATCAGCAAAAGCAATAATAGATATTGCTCTTGGACGTGGAGGAGACCAAGCAATAATAAAGCAGGAAGGAAAATACTATTTCTTTGGTGGAAGAACACAGGAAATAGAAAAACGTACAAAGGTAAAAGCTAGAATTGTAGCACAAGCGTTAGAAGAATTAATTAAAGAAGCTAGCAATGTTATAATAATGGGACATACAAATAGCGATATAGATGCGATGGGTGCTAGTATGGGAGTATACAGGATAGCTGAAACACTAGGAAAAGAGGTTTATATTGTAAACGAAACCAATGGAACTAGTTTAGATACTTTCATTGAAGAATTAAAACAAAATCCAAATTATAATAATGTTATAATTGATAAAAATGAATCATTATCAAAAATAAATGAAGAATCATTATTAATAGTTGTAGATACAGATAAGAAAAATTATGTTGAAGTACCAGAATTATTAGAGAAAACATCCAAAATAGTGGTTATTGACCATCATAGAAGAGGAACAGACTATATAGAAAACTCTATATTAACATTCCATGAAGTTTATGCTTCATCTGCATGTGAACTAGTAACAGAACTTGTAGAATATACAGAGACAAATGTAAAACTAGAAACATTTGAGGTAGAGGCACTATATGCAGGAATAATGATGGACACTAAAAACTTTACTTTTAAAACAGGTGTTAGAACCTTTGAAGCAGCAGCATTTTTAAGAAAGTGCGGTGTTGATATAATTAAAGTAAAAAAATGGTTCCAAAGTGATTTAGAAACATACAATAAGATTTCAGAAATAGTTGCTAAATCGGAAATACTTGACGATGTAATTGCTATTTCTATATATGGCGAAGAAGATAGTGATGCTAATATAATATGTGCTAAAGCAGCAGATGAATTGCTAACAATAAGCAACATTACAGCTTCTTTTGTAATAGGAAAAATGGAAGATAAAATCTGCATAAGTGGTAGGTCGATTGGAGATATAAATGTTCAATTAATATTAGAAAAACTTGGCGGTGGAGGACATATTACTGTCGCTGGGGCACAAATAGAAGGAATGACACAAGAAGAAGTAAAACAAGAACTAATTAATAGAATAAATGAATATTTTACAGAAATATCATAAACAAATGAGCACAGCTATTTTAATAGTTGTGCTTGTTATTCCTTAGAGTAATAAAATATTAATTCAATTTTCATTTTTTGAACAAAATATGTGTACAAATGAGCAATAAAATAGTAAAATAGATGTGATGTAGTTTAGAAAGGAAGATTTTTATGAAAGTAATTTTATTAAGTGATATAAAAGGAGTAGGAAAAAAAGATCAAGTTATTGAAGCAAGTGACGGATATGCAAGAAATTTTTTGTTTCCAAAGAAATTAGCTGTTGAAGCTAATAATGCAAATATGAGTAAATTGAAGGCAAAACAAGAATCAAAGCAATTTAGAAAAGACAATGAAAAGAGAGAAGCTGAAGAGCTTGCTAGAAAACTAAAAGGAATAATGCTAAAAATTAGAGTAAAAGCTGGAGAAAACGGAAAAATATTCGGAGGAGTTACAAGCAAAGAAATTTCTGAAGGACTAAAAAGAGAGTATAATATAGAAATAGATAAGAAAAAAATAAACTTAACAGACACGGTAAAAACATTAGGAACAATTCTTGTTGATATTAGATTATATGAAGGTGTTATAGGAAATTTAAAAGTTGATATAATATCTGAATAAAATACATAAGGTTTATAGGTAAAAACCGGATGCAAAAACCTAAATACAAGTTACAAGGGAAGATAATAATGGAACTAGGTAAAGTACCACCACAAGATGTTGAAGCAGAGCAAGCAGTAATAGGAAGTATGCTTACAGACCAAGATGCAGTAAGTTCTGCGATAGAAAAACTAAAGCCAGAAGATTTTTATAGGGAAGATAACAAAATAATTTATGAAGCAATATTAAATATTTATAATAGAGCTGAGCCGATAGACATTATAACCTTGAAAGCTGAACTTTCTTCAATGAATAAATTAGAAGCTGTTGGAGGATTAGAGTATATTGCAGTACTTCCTGACAAAGTTCCAACTACAGCCAATGTTGATAGATATATTAAAATTGTTGAAGAAAAATCTATGCTTAGAAATTTAATAAAAACAGCAAACGAAATTTTAAGCATGGGATATGAACAAACTGAAGACGTAGAAGATGTTATGGACTTGGCAGAAAAGAAAATCTTTGATGTAATGCAAAGGAAAAGTCAAAAAGGATATACTTCAATTAAAGATATATTAGTTGAGTCTTTTGCAAAGCTAGAAGAGCTATACAATCAAAAACAACACGTAACAGGAGTTCCAACAGGATTTATAGACCTTGATAAAATGACAGCGGGATTACATGGATCTGAGTTTATATTAATAGCTGCAAGACCAGCAATGGGAAAATCTGCTTTTGTTCTAAATATAGGAGCATATGCAGCAACTAGAGCAAATGTACCAGTAGCGATATTCAGTTTAGAAATGTCAAAAGAACAAGTAGGAAACAGAATACTTTGCAGTGAAGCCTTAGTTGATAGCAATCACTTAAGAACAGGTGAATTAAATGATGAGGAGCTAAGCAAACTTGCAGAAACATCAGGTGAATTATCTCAAGCTCAAATATATGTTGATGATACACCGGGAATATCTGTTATGGAAATACGTGCAAAGTGTAGAAAACTAAAACTAGAGAAAAATATAGGATTAGTAATAATTGACTACTTACAGTTAATTCAAGGAAGTGGTAAAACATCAAGCAGGGAGCAAGAAATAGCAGAAATTAGTAGATCACTAAAAATACTTGCAAAAGAACTAGATGTACCAGTAATTGCACTTTCACAATTATCAAGAGCTGTAGAGGCAAGACCTGATCATAGACCTATGCTATCAGACTTACGTGAATCAGGTTCTATAGAACAGGATGCCGATATTGTAATGTTTTTATATAGAGATGATTATTATAATGAAGACTCTGAAAAGAAAAATATAGCAGAAGTAATAATAGCAAAGCAAAGAGCTGGTTCAACTGGTACTGTTGATTTGGCTTGGCTAGGTCAATACACAAAATTTGCTAATTTGGATAAATATAGAGGATAAATAAAAAGAAAGTAAATATAAAAAGTAAGGAAATTAAATGGTAAGGGAAACAATATTAGAAACAATAAAAAAATATGATTTAATAGTTCCAAATGATATTGTTGTGGTTGCAGTGTCAGGTGGACCTGATTCTATGTGCTTGTTAGACAATTTGGTTAATTTAAAAGAACAATTTAAAATAAAAAAAATAGTGGTAGCACATCTAAACCATATGATTAGAGAAGAGTCAAAGGACGAAACAGAATATGTAAAAAAATATTGTGAAGATAAAAACATAGAATGTTTCATTAAATTTGTTAATGTAATACAAAAAGCTGAGCAAGAAAAAATAGGAGTCGAAGAAGCAGGAAGAAAAGAAAGATATGCTTTCTTTGATGAAATTGCAAAAAAAACAAATGCAAATAAAATAGCAATTGCTCATAATTGTAATGATAATGCAGAAACTGTATTAATGCATTTGTTAAGAGGAAGTGGGATTGCAGGACTTACTGGAATTAAACCTTACAGAGAGGGAAAATTTATAAGACCAATAATAAAGTGTAAAAGAGAAGAAATTGAAAAGTATTGCAATGACAACAATTTAAATCCTAAATATGATAAATCTAATAATGATAATACATATACAAGGAATAAAATAAGAAATGAGCTAATTCCATATATTCAAAAAGAATTCAATCCGAACATTATAGAAACAATTGATAGATTATCTGAATTGGTATCAAATGAAGAAAAATATATGGAAAAAGTTACAGAAAAATCATTTAAAGATATAGTAATTGATGAAAAAAATAATTGTATTATATTAGATTTGAAAAAGTTTAATTCATTAGAGCATGTTATAAAAGCAAGATTAATATTATATAGTACTAAAAAAATATTTGGAAGTGCAAATGGAATAGAAAAGACACATGTAGAGGATATTATAAAATTATGTGGAAATAATAAAGGAAATAAATATTTAATGCCGAATAAACATTATAAAATTACTGTAAAGAATAAAAAGATATATTGTGAACTACAAGGCAAAAATTAAATATATGTAAAAAAGCACATTGATAATTTATCGTTCTTTGTGCAATAGTATTGAAATAATTTAAATAATGTGATATATTCCAATGTATCTTAAAGGCAAAATGATATAAAAACAAAGATAAAAAATGCTAAAAAATCAGTATGATTTTAGCAAAAGGAGGAAACGATTTGAAAAATAGTATAAAAACATTAGCAGTGTGGCTAATAATAGGAATAATTTTAGTTGTAGCAATATCAACGGTTTTGGAAAATGCAAATACAAAACTTGCTTATTCTGAATTAATTGCTAAGATTGAAGCAAGTCAAGTTGAAGAAATCGAATTGGAGGCAGATGGATATTCTGCAAATGTTAAATTAAAAAATGACAATATAAAAAAGAAAGTAAACATTCCTAGTGTAGATAA
>CALXBZ010000002.1 GCA_944386665.1 uncultured Clostridia bacterium | reverse complement strand
AGGAGGATAAAAATGGAAGTTTTAAAAATCTCATCAAAATCAAATCCAAATTCAGTAGCAGGAGCTATAGCTGGATTAGTAAAGGAATCAGACAAAGCAGAAATGCAAGCAATCGGAGCAGGAGCTTTAAATCAAGCAGTAAAAGCGGTGGCAATAGCTAGAGGATTTGTTGCACCAGCAGGAGTTGATTTAATATGCATACCAGCATTTGCAGAAGTAGAGGTAGAAGGCGAAGAAAGAACAGGAATTAAGCTTATAGTAGAGTCTAGAAAATAGTGTATATTTAATAAGTCAATAAATAATAGGGCATGAATAGAACATGTCCTTTTTGTGTGCATTATTATATGATTCAAAATAACAACTTATTCAAAAACAAAAAATTAATGAATACATATTGAAAAAATATTTTATTTAATGTATTATAAGCTTGTAGAAAAAGAGGTGGAAGTATACTATATGAAGGTAAGCAGTATCTTTAAATATATATTTATAATTTTTGCAATAGGAATAATAATATATGCTGGATATAGAATATATAAAAACAAAGATGGAAAAGTAACAGCAAACATAGAAAATAACGCTGTTGTGGAAGAAAACATTATAAAAGATATAAGGCTATCACTTACTAATTATGATACCATGAATCCATTAATAACCAATAATAGAGAAATAATAAACATAAGCACATTAATATTTGAACCACTTTTTACATTAACGCAAGATTATCAGTTACAACCATGTTTAGCAAGAGAATGCTCTAAAACAGGAGACAATATATATGTTATTAAAACTGTAAATAATGTGAATTGGCATGATGGAACACCATTTACAGCAAAAGATATTCAATTTACAATAGACTTATTGAAAAATGGAAATTCAGTATATAAGTACAATGTAGCCCAAATAGAGAGCACAGAAGTTGTAGATGCAACAACAATAAAAATTAAATTATATAATAATATTCCTTTTTTTGAATATAATTTGATTTTTCCAATAATGTCTAGCAATTATTACTATGGAGAAGATTTCTTTTCTAGCACAAAAACGCCAATTGGAACAGGAAGATATAAAATTACCAATATTAGTACAAATAATATAACATTATCAAAAAATGAAAAGTGGAAAAGTACCACAGGCATAGAAGAAATAAAAATAGAGAATATAAAAATAAATTTATACTCATCAATGGGAGAAGCCTACAACAGCTTTAAAATTGGTAATTTAGATATTTTAAATACATCAAATCCAAACTTTTACGAATATATTGGAACAATAGGATTCAACAAAACGGATTATCCAGGAAGACAATTTGACTTTTTAAGCTTTAACTGTGCTGATACAATTTTACAAGACAAAGCAGTAAGACAAGCTATAAGTTATGCAGTTGATAAAAGTAATATAGTGTCATCTGTTTATAGCAATCAAAATATAGTTGCAGAATATCCGCTAGACTATGGAAATTTTCTTTATACAGATAACAACGCAAGTTCAGGATATAATGCTGAACAGGCAAAAAAAGTTTTAGAGGATAGTGGATGGGAGTACAGCAATAATCGCTGGAAAAAGAAGATAGATGGTAGAAACCAAACTTTACGTCTTAAAATTGCAGTTGATAGTAGCAACCAAGCAAGAGTTGCAGTTGCAGAACTAATAGAGAAACAACTTGAGGAAATAGGAATAGATATTACCGTAGAAAAAGTATCAAATAGTAAATACAACAGCTATATAGATAATAAAGATTATCAGATACTATTAACCGGAGTTTATACAAGCTATAGTCCAGACTTAACTTATTATTTCGCACCAGGAAATATAGAAAATTATTCAAATGAGAAAATGTTTGAATTAATGAATAATGCTAGTATAGTAAAAGATATAAAACAGATAAAAGAAATATATAATCAAATATTTGATCTTTATAAAGATGAGGTTCCTTTTGTTGGATTATATAGAAATAAAAACACCACAATATCAACACAATCTTTAATTGGAACGATAACTCCAAATAATTATACAAGCTTTTATGGCATAGAAGAATGGTATAGAAAATAATAAAACAAATGTTTGAAAAAAAGTATTGACAAAATAAAAAAATAGTATATAATGTAAAAAGAATTGAGTACAAACAAATGTTTAATGAATTAATCGTCAAATATAATAAAAAATCAGGAGGAAAATTATGAGTATAGTAAACAATGAAAAGAAAAAAGCACTTGAATCTGCTCTAGGACAGATAGAAAAACAATTTGGAAAAGGCTCTGTAATGAAATTAGGAGATTTTACAGCAATGAATGTGGAAGCTGTGCCAACAGGAGCATTGAGCCTTGATGTTGCTTTAGGTATTGGAGGAATTCCTAAGGGAAGAATTGTAGAAATATTTGGACCAGAATCTTCAGGAAAAACAACACTTGCATTACACATGATTGCTGAATGCCAGAAAAAAGGCGGAGAAGCAGCTTTCATAGATGCTGAACATGCATTAGATCCTGTTTATGCAAAACATTTGGGTGTTGATATAGATAATTTAATAGTTTCACAACCAGATACCGGGGAACAAGCATTAGAAATAGCAGAGGCATTAGTTAGAAGCGGCGCTATAGATATTATAGTTGTAGACTCTGTTGCTGCATTAGTTCCAAAGGCAGAAATTGATGGAGATATGGGAGATTCGCATGTTGGACTTCAAGCAAGACTTATGTCTCAAGCTTTAAGAAAATTGGCAGGAGTACTTAATAAATCAAATACAGCAATCGTATTTATTAACCAATTAAGAGAAAAAGTTGGAATAATGTTTGGTAATCCAGAAACAACGCCAGGAGGAAGAGCACTAAAATTCTATGCTTCTGTTAGATTAGACATAAGAAAAGTAGAAAACCTAAAACAAGATGGTGAAGTATTTGGAAATAGAGTTAGAGTTAAAGTTGTTAAAAACAAAGTAGCTCCACCATTTAGAGAGGCAGAATTTGATATAATATATGGAAAAGGTATATCTAAATCAGGTAACATATTAGATTTAGGAGTAAACTTGGATATTGTAGAAAAGAGTGGTTCTTGGTTTGCATATGAAGGAACAAGAATAGGACAAGGTAGAGAAAATGCAAAAAAATACCTAGAAGAAAACCCAGAGATTATGGCCGATGTGGAAAAGAAAGTAAGAGCCAAATTCAACGAAGCATTTGAAAAAAGTTTAAGCGATGAAGAAGAAATAGACGAAGAACAAGATACAGAGCCAACAGATGATGAATAATAAAAAATTTATAACAGTCAATAAAAAACTATAGGAGATATAAATGTATACAATAGAAGAATACGATAAGGAAAAATCAAAAGTATTGAGATATGTCTTATATAAAAAAAGAAGCAAACAAGAAATAAAAAATAAATTTTATAATTCTATAGAAGATGAAATGTTAAATGAGATAATAGATGAGTTAGAAGAAAATGGCTACATAAATGACAGAAACTATATAGAAAGAACAATAAATGAATTTGTAGCCTTAAATAACTTATCACTAAAAGAAGTAAGATATAAATTGGCATCAAAAGGAATTTCAAACGATTTAATAGAAGACTATATCAACGAACATGCAGAAGAGATGGAAGAATACGAAATAAAATCTGCAAAAATGATAATAATAAAAAAACAAAGCACAATGGAAGAAGAATCTATAATTCAGTTTCTAATGAAAAAAGGCTATAAAACCAAAAACATAAGACAGGCTATAGAGCTATTAGATGAAAACTAATTATAAAAATATTAAATAATAAAACGCAAATTTTTAACGATTAGTCATGAGAAAGGATTTACAATATAATGCAAAATGTATTAACACTGGAAACAAATAAATATGCAATAAAAATAGAAAACTTTGAAGGACCTTTAGATTTACTATGTCATTTAATAGATAAGAATAAAATGAATATAAATGATATAAGATTAAGTGAAATTACAGACCAATATATTGATTATATTAATAAAATGGAAGAAATGAATTTAGAAGTAACAAGTGAATTTCTAATTATGGCATCAACTCTAATATATTTAAAATCTAAAAGTTTACTTCCAAAAGATAATGAAGAAGAAGAGGAAATATCAGAAGAAGAACTTTTAAGAAGAATTATAGAATATAAAAAATACAAAGAAATAACAAAAACATTAAGAATAATGTACGACAGCAATGCAACTAGATTCTATAAAGTTCCTGACCAAATAAAATTACCAAAACAAAAATTAGAAAAAGAATATGATAAACTATCTATTATAACTGCATACGAAAATATAGTAAGAATGAATGACGAAAAAGTTAATGAAAATGCAAAAAATATTAAGAAGATAGCTATTACAGACAAATATACTGTTGCAAGTAAAGTAAAAGAAATTTTAAGAGAACTTGTTAATAAACCAAGGTTTATTTTTAATACATTATTCTCATTAAATAAATGTGAAAAAGAAGAAGTAATAACGGCTTTTTCAGGATTACTAGAATTATCTAGAAGAAGTAAAATAATTACTAGCCAAGAAAACCTATTTGGAGACATTTCAGTAGAAAAGAGTAATGGTATAAAGCAATAATAAAAACAGAGTAAGAAGCAAATTATGAAAGTTTAAAATAGAAATAAATGGGAAAACTAATATCAGAGTTGAGGTGAGAACTATGATGTTAGTTTTTTATATAATATTAGCAATAATTATTTTAGTACTTACAGTAATATTTATTACATATTTTTCGAAAATAGAGATAAACGTTAAAAATTTATACATGAATAGTATGGATAAGAAGCAAAATAACAACAAATTAGTAATTTGTATATTGCTCAAAATAGGAAAATATAGTTGGTTAAAATTTAAAATAAAGAAAGAAAAAATAACTAGAATATATGATAAAATAAAAAAGATAGAAGATAAAAACATCCAAATTAAGAAAAAAGTTGAAAAAATATTTAAAGACACTGCAAAAACAATAATCAAGGATAAAAAAATTTCAGAAATTTTTCACTATGCAAAAATAAATATACAAGAATTGCAAGCAGAATTATTAGTAGGAACGGAAAATCCAATAATAACGTCATACACTGTAGCATTTATTGCTATAATAATATCAAATATTTTGCCACATATAATAAAAGAACTGCCAGAAAAAATCAATTATAAAGTACAACCAATATATCAAAATAGGAATATATATATATTAGAACTTAATTGTAAATTTAGTATAAAAATTAAAAATATAATACACATCTTATTAGTATTAATAAGACTAGCAAAATTAAACAATAAAAGAAACAGATACAAAGAGGAAACGAAAAAAGAAAATATGTCGGTTGTTAAAAGCACTTACTAAGTGCTTTTACTATTTTATAATAATATAAAAATAAAAAAGTGAAAAATAAAAAGAACAATAATGAAAGTCGTGAAACTATATAATCAAAATAATGCCAAAGCTGTATAAAAAAAGAAAAAATGGTACATATTAAATATAACTATAATAAAAGAAAGAAGTGATTATATGGGAGAACATCCAATAGAAAATTTAATGAATACAGCAATGAATAGTATAAAAGACATGATAGATGTAAACACAATTATTGGAGAACCAATACAAGCCTCAAATAGTACAGTGATTATACCAATATCTAAAGTTGGATTTGGTTTTGCGGCAGGTGGAAGCGAATTTAAAGGAGAAGCGCTAGACGAATACACTAAAAGAGACAAAGAAGAGCAGGTTCAATACAGATTACCATTTGGAGGAGGTTCAGGAGCAGGAGTAAGCATAGTTCCAGTAGCATTTTTAGTGGTACAGCCAAACACAGTAAAATTATTACCTGTCGATCATAACTCATGTTTAGACAGACTGTTAGATTATGTTCCAGATTTAATAGACAAAGTGAATGGAATACTTAACAAACAGATTCAAAACAAAAAGGACGAGAAGGAACAAGAAAAAAAGATAAAGGAGAAAGAAAGACAAGAAGAAAGAGAAGACAGAAAACAAGCTATGCAAGCTATAAACGAGAGAATTAATAAGTCACAAGAACTAAATCCTCAAAACCAAGTAAAACCAAAGAAAAGTGTTAAATACCATAAACCTATAGAAAGCTATGAGTTTGAGTATGATGAAATAGAAGATAACAATGATAATCGCTAATGAATAACATTAAAACTATAAAAAGACTATGTAAGTAATTAAACTACAAACATAGTCTTTTTTATGGTTGGGATGGTGTGATTCGAACACACGCATATCGGAGTCAGAGTCCGAGGCCTTACCGCTTGGCGACATCCCAATATATTAAAATAACAATATATATAATAACACAAATAAAAATAAAAAGCTAGTCTTTAAAAAAATATTTGTATATGATATTATATAATACAAGAAAATTATAACAAAAAGGGCAATATATATGAATAAATCTGTGATTTTAGATAGATATGCTAATGAAGAAGAAAAACTATTTGTAGCAAAAATATTAGATAAATTAAATCTTGCAAAAACAAGAAATAAAATAGTTAATACAGACTTTTTAGATATGTATCAAAAAAAGATTAGTCAAGAAATTTTGAATATAGAAAAAGAAAAAAATTATACATATTATTATGCATATCCAGAGGCAGACAAAGTAATGTTAATAATATATCCAGACAAATATGAAGAAATAATAAAAAACAATAGATTTGACTATTCAAAAATAATCACATTAATACGAATTACACTTCCAAATGAATTAAAAGGTCAATATTCGCACAAAGATTATTTGAGCGGTATAATGAAATTGGGCATCAAAAGAGAAAAAGTAGGAGATATATTAGTATTTGAAGATGGAGCAGATATAGTAGTAAGCACGGATATATGCAAATACATTTTAAATAATTTGCAACAATTGACTAGATTTAATAAATCAAAAGTTGAAGAATTAAAAATAGAAGAAATACGTAAACCGGAAATAAAAAAAGAGAATATAAGAATTACAGTTCGATCCTTAAGACTTGATAATATAGTTTCAGAATTAGCTAATTGTTCAAGAAATACAGCAAGTGATATAATTTCAAGTGGGAGGGTATTTGTAAATTATGAAAATGAAACTAGAAATTCAAAATTGATTAACGAATCAGACACACTAGTCATAAGAGGAAAAGGTAAATTTTATATAAACAGCATAGAAGGTGAAACAAGAAAAGGAAAAATAGCTATAATAGTTCAACATTATATATAAAGGGAAAACAAATATTAAATACAATTATGAAAATAAGTTGATATAAATAGAAATTAAGTGATTTTTATAAATATGGTTGACATATAGAAACAAATGTTCTATAATAACGATGGTGATTATTATGGAACGTTTTATTTTGCATGTTGATGTTAATAATGCATTTTTATCTTGGACAGCAGTGGATAGGCTAAATAAGGGAGAAAAAGTAGATATAAGAACAATACCTGCTGTTATAGGTGGAGATGAAGCAGAAAGAAGAGGGATTGTATTAGCAAAAAGCTTTATAGCTAAACAGTTTGGGATAAAAACGGGGGAACCATTGTACATGGCTAGAAAAAAATGTCCTCAAATTCAAGTGTTTCCAAGTAATTACACTATATATAAAAGATATTCAAATCAAATGATTGAAATATTTAAAAAATATACAGATCAAATAGAACAAGTTTCAATAGATGAATGTTCCCTAGATTTAACACACTTTATATTAAAAGGTGAAAAAATAGAAGAAAAAGCTAAAAGTATAAGTACAGAAATAAAAGAAAAATTAGGGTTTACTGTAAATATAGGAATTGCACATAATAAACTATTAGCTAAAATGGCATCAGATTTTGAAAAGCCAGATAAAATACATACACTATATGAAAACGAAATTCCAGTAAAAATGTGGCCACTTCCAATTTCTGATTTAATTATGGTAGGTAGAAAAACTATACCTAAATTACAAAAAATAGGAATAAAAACAATCGGAGATTTAGCAAACAGAGGGGAACAAGATATAATTAAACGTTTTGGAAAATTAGGAAAAACAATATGGGAATATGCAAATGGAATAGATAATAGTCCAGTACAAGTAAATAATGATAAACCAAAAGGAATAGGAAATTCAGTAACATTACCACAAGATGTATCAGATATTGCAAAATTAAATGAGGTATTACTGGCTCTTTGTGAGCAAGTATCATTTAGACTGCGAAAACAGAATATGCTAGCAAACGTTGTTAACGTGCAAATAAAAACAAGTACATTTGATGTATACACCCATCAGAAAAAAATGGAAGAAGGAACAGATAGTACAAAATACATATATAACGAAGCAAAAGAATTGCTCTGTAGCTTATATAATTCATTATCCAATAAAAAGGTACGATTACTAGGCTTAAGAGTAGATAATTTAACAGACGAAGCGGAAATGCAAATATCTTTATTTATAGATAAAAATGTTGATAAAGAAACACAAAGAAAAGTTGATAATGTAGTAGATAAAATAAAAGAAAAATATGGATATGACGCAATCACAAGAGCAGGTAAAATGAACATAAATAAATTAATTAAACTAAGAGACTAGGCTATTATTAGTGCAAATAATATAGAAAAGTGTAAAACTATAGAAAGATATAAAACACTATGATATAATAAGCAAATATAAAAAATAATAAATGCCACAAGAAAGAGGAAAAAATGAAAAATTATTATTTTACGTCAGAAAGTGTTACAGAAGGACATCCAGACAAAGTGTGTGATAATATATCAGATACTATATTAGATGAATGCTTAAAACAAGACAAAAATTCAAGAGTTGCAATTGAAACTTTTGCATCAAGTAATACAATTACAATAGGGGGACAAATAACATCAAATGCAAAAATAGAAGTAGAAAAAATAGTAAGAGAAAAATTAAAAGAGATAGGCTATGACAACGAAAAAACAGACATTGATTATAGAACTTGTAACATAAACATAAACATAACAAAACAAAGTCCAGATATTGCTCTTGGAGTAGATGTTGGTGGGGCAGGTGACCAAGGAATAATGTTTGGCTATGCTTGTGATGAAACACCGAGCTATATGCCGTATGCAATAGATATGGCACATAAACTATCTAAAAGATTAACACAGGTTAGAAAAGAAGGAATAGTACCATATTTGAGACCAGATGGAAAAACACAAGTAACAGTAGAATATGAAGATGATAAACCAAAAAGAATTGAAACCATATTAGTTTCTACTCAACATTTAGAAACAGCAACTTTAGAGCAAGTAAGAAAAGACATTATAGAAAAAGTAATACAAGCTGTAATTCCGTCAAATATGATGGATAAAAATACAAAGATATATGTAAATCCAACAGGAAGATTCGTTGTAGGTGGACCATTAGGAGATACTGGGTTAACAGGTAGAAAAATCATAGTAGATACATATGGAGGATATGCTAAGCATGGAGGAGGAGCCTTCTCAGGAAAGGATGCAAGCAAGGTTGATAGATCTGCTGCATATATGTTGCGTCACATTGCAAAAAATATAGTTGCAAATAAATATGCAAAAAAATGCGAAATACAAGTGTCATATGCAATAGGAATTAAAGAACCACTTTCAATATGTGTAAATACATTTGGAACAAGTAAAAAATCAGAAGAAGAATTAGTTACACTAATAAAAGAAAAATTCGATTTAACTCCAGATGGAATAATAGAATATTTAAATTTAAAAGAGCCTATATACGAAAAAACTACTAACTATGGACATTTTGGAAAAGATGACTTACAATGGGAAAAAATAATAAAATTATAGTTGAAAAATAAAATATGTTTTGATATATTAAAAAAAACAAAATATGGAGGAAAATAAAATGAAATTAGTAGAACCATGGATTAAAGTAGAAAAATTTGATGGAGTTAAAATAATGAAAAGAATAGAAAGAGCTTGCAGAACATGCTACCGCTCTGAAGGAAGTGTAACTGAAGATAGTTATAAAAACTTATTGAAAAACTGTCTTAACAGAGGACATGAATCAGTGCTAGAACACGAAAAAATTACAGTTAGAATTTATAGTGATATTGGCTCATATAAAGATTTAACAAGACACAGATTTGCTAGCTTTTCTGTTGAATCAACAAGATATTGCAGTTACGATAAAAACAAATATGGAAATGAAATTTCTGTTATAAATCCTGTATACATGGAAGATAAAGAAGTTTATGAGACATGGAAACATGGAATAGAGGAAATGGAAAAAACATATATGAAAATGAAGGAGCTAGGAGCTACTACTGACATGTGCAGAGAAATATTACCACATTCTACAGCAGCAGAATACACTATGACAGCAAATATCAGGGAATGGAAGCACATATTAAGTTTAAGAACTACAAATCATGTTCATCCAGCAATTAGACAAGTTTTGATTCCATTACTACTACTTTTCAAAGAACAAATGCCAGAAATATTTAACGAAGTAGAATATGATAAAGACTTTAATCCAGAATACTATGCTAAGTTAACAGTGGAGGAAGAGGTATAGATGATTGATTTACATATTCATAGTATTTATTCTGATGGAAGTTGTACTGTGCAGGAAATTTTACAAGAGGCACAAAAAAAGAAACTAGAAGTAATTTCTATTACAGACCATGATAAAGTAGATGCATATAAAGAACTAGCTACTTTGAATATAAAAAAATATTTCTCTGGAAAAATTATCCCAGGGTGCGAATTTAAATGCTATTTTAAAGAACATAATTTGCCGATTGAAATTTTAGGCTATGGTATAAACATAGAGAAGATACAGGAATATAGTAAAGAAAAAAATATTGCAAAAATACAAGACAGATATTTACAACATTTAAAGAAAATAGGAAAGCAAATAGGGCTGCACTTTGATGAAAATCTTAAGATTGACGAGAAAGTAACAGCATATGCTTCAGAAACATTTCAAAATGAAATATTAAAACATCCAGAGAATAAGGCAATTTTAGAAAAACACCATGTGGATATGGAACCAAACTTTTATAGAGGAGCACAATGCAATAAGAATAGTATATTTTATATAGATGAAGAACAAGACTTTATAAAGGTTGACGAATTACTAGAAATAATTCATGATGCAAATGGACTAGCATTTCTAGCACATCCATATATTTATAAAATAGATGATACAGAAAAAATGGTTGAGGATTTAGCAAAAAAATATAAAATAGATGGAATTGAATGCTATTATTCTACATTTTCAGAAGAACAGATAAAAACAGTGGTGGAAATATGTAATAAATATAATTTGTTTTGTTCAGGTGGCTCAGATTTTCATGGTATACCTAAACCAGATACCTGTATAGGAACAGGAAAAGAAAATCTAAGAATAGAAAAGAAATATATAGAAAATTGGATAAAAAATATATCTAATATTATAGATTAAATGTTAACGGGAGAAAAATATGTATCAATTAATAGATGGAAAAGAATTATCTAAAAGAATCAAAGAAGAACTAAAGATTGAAGCAGATAAATTAAAAGAAAAAGGAATAATACCTAAGTTAGCAGTAATATTAGTGGGGGATGATTCTGCATCAAAGGTTTATGTAAGAAATAAAAGCAAAGCTTGCAATGAAGTTGGAGTAGAATTCGAAGAAATTTTATTAAATAGTAATACTTCTATGGAAAAACTTTTAAGTATAATAGATGAATTAAACAATAGAAAAGATATAAATGGAATATTATTACAAAGTCCAATTCCTAAGGGGTTAAATATTCAGGAAGCATTTGAAAGAATAAAATGGGAAAAAGATGTTGATGGATTTAATCCTATAAATGTAGGAAGACTAATGATAGGGCAAGATACTTTTATTTCATGTACTCCATATGGAATCATAAAAATGTTAGAAGCATGTGATATAGAAATTCAAGGTAAAAATGCTGTAATCATTGGAAGAAGCAATATAGTGGGAAAACCCCTTATGCAATGTTTATTAAATAAAAATGCAACAGTAACTATTTGTCACTCAAAGACCAAAAATATAAAAGAAATAACTAGAACAGCAGATATTTTAATAAGCGCAGTTGGGAAAATAAATATAGTAACAGCAGACATGGTAAAAGATGGGGCTGTTGTAATAGATGTTGGAATGAACAAAAATGACAAAGGAAAATTAGTAGGAGATGTCGATTTTGAAAAAGTAAAAGAGAAAGCATCATACATCACACCAGTTCCAGGAGGAGTTGGACCAATGACTATAGCAATGCTTATGAATAATGTAATTAAAGCAACCAAATTGCAAAATAATATAATAAATTAAAACTTGTATATAAAAATAAATTATATATAAATAATAAAATGAAAATAGGGGAACAGGTAAAGAAATTTACTTTTATTTTCCTATTTTTTATATTATAAAAGGTAGTAGGATAACCTTATAAATCCTAAATATTATAAAGGAGAAGACTTAATATTTTGCTTAAAATAAAAGAAATAAATTTGGAAAGTAAAGAATATCCTGAAAGTTTGAGGAGAATATATGATCCACCACAATGTTTGTTTTGTATAGGAAATTTACAATTACTAAACGCTAGAAAAAAACTAGCTATAATAGGATGTAGAGATTACAGTCAATATGGAAAAATAATATCTAGAAAATTTGCGTATGAATTATCAAAAAAAGGAATAGTAATAGTTAGTGGAGGAGCAAGAGGAATAGACTCATTTTCTCATGAAGGATGTATTATAGCGAAGAAAGAAACTATTGCTGTACTTGGAAACGGATTAGATTATGTTTATCCTCCAGAAAATAAAAAATTGGAAGAGCAAATTATAAAAAATAATGGACTAATAATAAGTGAATACAAAACTGGAACTAAACCAAGTAAATATACGTTTCCAGCTAGAAATAGAATAATTAGTGGACTGGCTGATGGTGTTTTAGTCATAGAAGCAAAACAAAAAAGTGGAACTTTAATAACGGTGGACTTTGCACTAGAACAAGGAAAAAATATATATGCAATACCTGGAGATATTACTAGAACAAATACAGAAGGTACAAATGAACTAATAAAACAAGGGGCAAAGATTGTAACTAATATTAATGACATATTAGAAGATTATGCATGATTTCTAATATATAACATTTTATTACTAAGCTCAATTTTAAAAATATTAACTAATAAACAATTATTTTTACAAAAAGCTTTTACTTTTATTCAAATATGTAATATAATTGTTCCATGAAATAAAATGAATATAAGGAGGAGCATTTTATGGGAAAACAAAAGCATAAAGGTGCTAAATCAAACAGTAAAGATATAAAGAAAAATTCATACAAGAATGTAGAAAATAATAAGGAAAAAGACTCAAGCAAAAAAAATAGTAATAAAAGTACAGATAAAAGCAAAGAAACAAATAAAAAAGGAAAAAAAGAAGGCTTTTGGAAAAGACATCGTAAATTAGCTATATTTATAAAAATAATCTTTGTACTAATTCTGCTATTAGCCATAGCAGGTGCAGGAATATTGGTTGCATTATTAAAAAATGACGAATGGGACGTATCAAAATTAAAAATTAGTAACATTGATACTATAATATATGATAAAGATGGTGTTGAAATTGCCAATGTTTCAGGAGAAGAAAAAAGAAGAATAGTAACATTAGATGAAATGCCAAAACAACTTAAAGACGCATATATAGCAATCGAAGATGAAAGATTCGAAAAACATAAAGGCGTAGATATAAAAAGAACATTTGGAGCAACCGTTACATATATATTAAATAAAGGTAAATCTTCTTATGGAGGAAGTACAATTACGCAACAATTAATCAAAAATTTAATGAAGGATGATGACGATTCAGGTGTTGCAGGTATAAAAAGAAAAATAAGAGAAATATCAAGAGCATATAAAACCGAACAAGTACTTTCAAAAGACCAAATATTAGAATTATACTTGAACACAATATTTGTTGGTGGAGAAGGAAATCTATGTGGAGTAGCTCTTGGTGCAAGATATTATTTTAATAAATCTGTTGGAGATTTAGAATTAGCAGAATGTGCTTTCTTAGCAGGAATAAACCATTCTCCTAATACATATAATCCATTCAAAGAAAATCCAAATACAGAACTAATAAAAAAGAGAACAAATACAGTTTTAAATAAAATGAACGAATTAGGAAAAATCAATAATGAAGAATATGAGGCTGCAAAAGCAGAAGTAGAACAAGGATTAAAGTTTGAAAAAGGAAATACTTCAACAACTTCTACAATGTCATATTTAGCAAGAGCAGCTTTAAACCAAATAATACAAGATTATGCTAATAAAAACAATATTAGCGTAGATAGTGCCAAAACTTTTATAGAAGGTGGCGGATATAAAATATACACAACACAAGATTCTAAAATTCAATCAGGAATGGAAGAAATATATAGAAGTGGTGACCATATTTATGAAGGAGTAGCTGAAAATAAAGATGGAAGTAAAGTAAATGAAGGACATACACAATCTGCAATGGTTCTAATAGATCATAAAACAGGAAATGTAGTAGGATGTATGGGAGGTCTTGGAGATGATGTAGATTCAAATGGACAAAATAGAGCTACACAGGCTAAAAGACAACCAGGATCTTCAATAAAACCATTGGCGGCGGTTGCACCAGCTTTAGAAGCAGGTATAATAACAGCAGCAACTGTGTATGACGAATCAAGGACTTCTTTTTCTAGATCATATTCGCCAAATCCACATTCTGGTTTTGATTTAGTTACTGTAAGAAAAGCAATAGCTTTTTCGGCAAATACTGTTAATGTTAAAATTTTATCAGAAGTAGGACCAGGAAATTCCATAGACTTCATGAGAAAATTAGGAATATCAACATTAGTTAAAAGTAGCGAAAATCCAGAACATAATGACGAGAACTTACCTCTTGTACTTGGAGGAGTTACAATTGGTATAACTCCATTAGAAATGGCAGAAGCTTATGCAACAATTGCAAATGATGGAATGCATATAACTCCAACATTTTATACAAGAGTTGAAGACGAACAAGGAAATGTTATTTTGGAACCAGAACAAGAAAAAACTAGAGTTATTTCTGAAGGAAATGCCTATATATTAAAATCTATATTAAAAGGACCAATAGAAGATGGAGACGGAACTGCACCATATTGTAGAATATCTGGTCAAGACGCCGCAGGTAAAACAGGAACAACAGACAAAAATCACGATAGATGGTTCTGTGGATTTACAAATTACTATACTGCAGCTACTTGGTATGGATTTGATATAGCAGAAAATTTATATTATGCAGGAGCAAATAGTACAAATAGAGCTGCAAGGCTATGGGCATCAGTAATGAAAATGGTACATGAAGATTTACCAAGTGCTACTTTTGAAAAACCAAGTAATATAGTTTCAGCTAAAATTTGTAAAGACTCAGGAAAGGTCGCTGTAGAAGCTTGTACTAACACTTATACTGAATATTTTGTAAAAGGAACAGTACCAGGAGATTGTGAAGGTCACGAAAAATTGACAATATGTACAGAAACAGGAAAAATAGCTACAGAATTTTGTAAGAATACAGAAGAAAAAATGTATACTAAGAAACCAGAAAAAGAAGATACAACATCATGGCGTACAAGTAATGAAGAAAAGTATGATATGCCAACAGAAACTTGTAATGTACATACTAAAAAAGAAGTGCTAATGCCAAATGTAGTTGGAAAAACTAAAGATGAAGCAATGAAAATTTTGAAAGATTTAAAATTAAAAGTTGTAGTTGAAACAGAAGAGTCATCAAAAAAAGAGGGAACAGTAATAAAACAAAGTAAAAAAGAAGGAAGCAAACTTTCAGATGGAGATAGTGTAACTATTACTGTAAGTAAAGGTAAAAATGATGATGGTAGTGAAAACGAAATAGATGATGGAAATACAGTTGATGGAAACACAGCTGGTGGCAATAATACAATAGATAACAATGTTGATACTGAAAATAAAGTTGTCTAGTACACCATAATGCACATAGTTAACGAAAATAACAGTGAAATAGAAATATAAGAAAATAATGTGTATGTCATAAGTGCAAATTAGAAAGGAAGAAGCATATATGAAATTAACTTTTTATAATACGCTTACAAAACAAAAGGAAGAATTTAAACCTATAAATAGCAATAAAGTAAAAATGTATAGTTGTGGACCTACGGTCTACAGCTATGCACATATAGGAAATTTTAGGACTTACATATTCATGGACACATTAAGAAGAGTCTTAAAATATAACGGATACGAGTTAAAACATGTAATGAACATAACTGATGTAGGACATTTAGAATCTGACGCTGATGAAGGCGAAGATAAAATGGAAAAAGCTGCAAGGAAAGAAAACAAAAAACCATATGAAATAGCTGAATATTATACAGAAATTTTCTTTAAAGATATGGAAAAACTAAATATAGATAAGCCAGAAATAGTAACAAAAGCAACTGAAAATATAAATCAAATGATAGAATATGTTCAAGAAATTATAAAAAATGGATATGCATATGAAACTAGTAAAGGCATCTATTTTGACATATCTAAATTAGATAAATATCCAGTATTATCAAATAGAAAGCTGGAAGAACAAATTGCAGGGGCAAGAGTGGACGTAGATTTAGAGAAAAAAAATCCATATGATTTCGCATTGTGGATTAAAGCACCAGCAAATCACATTATGAAATGGGAAAGCCCTTGGGGACTATCGTATCCTGGATGGCACTTAGAGTGTTCGGCAATGGGCAGAAGATTTTTAGGTGAAGAATTTGACATTCATACAGGAGGAGTAGATCATATTCCTACACATCATGAAAATGAAATAGCTCAAGCTAAAGGTGCAACAGCAAAGATACCAGCAAGGACATGGTTACATTGCGAATACTTATTGGTAGATGGCGGAAAAATGTCAAAGAGTTTAGGAAATACCTACACAATCTCTCAATTACAGGAAAAAGGAATATCACCACTTGCGTATAAATTGTTTTGCTTTACGGCACATTATAGAAATAAATTAAATTTCACTTTCGATGGAGCTGCAGGAGCACAAAAGGCGCTAGAAAGATTATATGATGCTTATCTAAAGAATTTAAATGGGACTGATAATGTTGAAAACGCCATAATAGAAGAATATAAACAAAAATTTGAAACATATATAAACGATGATATGAATATGCCAGGAGCTATGAGCGTAATATGGGAAATTGCAAGAAACGCCAAAAAATCAAATAAATTTGCAGAATTATTATTAGAACTTGATAAAGTATTAGGTCTAGATATAAAAAATGCTCAAAGATATTTAGCTGAGTTTGATAAGACGCAAAATAATGAAGATTTGCCAGAAGATGTAAAAAAACTTGTAGAAGAAAGAACACAAGCAAGACTTAATAAGAATTGGTCAAAATCTGATGAATTGAGAGATATAATAATAGCAAAAGGCTATAGCATAAAAGACACTAAAGATGGAATAATAGTAGAGAAGGAAAAATAAGGTGTTTTTTAAATAAAATAAAAAGTAAAAATAAAAAATAGCTTTAAAAAGGAGAATTTATGATGTCAGAGATAAACGGTGAAGAAAAAAAGAAAGTAAAGAAAGAAGGATTTTTTAAAAACGTATTAAAGAGTATAAAAAGTTTTGAAAAATATGAAGATTTTGGTCTTGAAGGAATAGGAAAAACATCAAAATATTTAATAAAAATTGTTGCAATTTTTACTTTGACAGTGACAATAATGGCAATGTATAAATTCTCCAATTCTCTAAATAATGCTTTAGCATACTTTGACGAAAATGTAAGTTCATTAATATATGAAGATGGAATTTTACAAGTTAATAATAATGAAAAATTAGAAGTTAATAGTCAAAATTATATAACAGGAAAGGTAATATTTGACACGTCAGAATTAACTGAAGAAAAAATAAATGAATATAGAGAAAATTTGAAAAATGAAGCTAATGGGATTGTTTTATTAAAAGACAAAATGATATTAAAAACTGAAATGCTAGCAACAATATCTGAAACATCATATAAAGACTTTTTTGCACGCTATGGAGTTAATTCACTAGATAAACAATCAATATTAGATTATTTTAATAATAATACAATTGGAATATATTCGTCATTATTTATAACATTATATATTTATATGTTTTCTATTTATATTGCAAGTATTTTAGTAGATTCTTTAGTGTTAGGAGCATTAGGATACATTACAGCAAGAATAATTGGAATGAAAATTAAATTTAGTGCTAGCTTTAGTATGGGTGTACATGCCCTTACGTTACCACTACTATTGAATATTTTATATGTAATATTTAATGGAATTACAGGATATACAATAAAATATTTCCAATTTATGTATACAGCAATATCATATATTTATATAATTACTGCAATTCTTATAATTAAATCGGATTATATAAAAAGAAAAGAAGAAATAGAAAAAATAAAAAGTGTTCAAGAACAAATTAGAGAACAAATAGAGTATGAAAAGCAAAAAAAAGAAGAAAAAGACGAAAAAGAAAAGGAAGAAGCAGAAAAACAAAAACAGAAAAATAAAGAAGAAAAAGAACGCAAAAAAAGAGAAAAATCACCTGATATTGGAGATAAACCAGAAGGAAGCAATGTATAAAATATTTCACGAAATAATGTATATATGTTAATGAGAGAATATTTTGGAGGGAGAAAATATTGAAAAACAATAAAAAAGATAGACAAGAAGTAGAGTTTAATAAAAACAAAAAAAGAAATAGAAAAAAGTATAATAAGGAAGAATATAAAGATAACGATAATAAGAATAATAGAAAAAATAAAGATGACAATAAAAAGTTAGTGTTATGGCTTATAATAGCTTTATTATCTATATTCATAGTTACATGCTTAATAATTGCTACAGTAAAAGAAAATAAAGACAAGAATGTAATTGGAGAAGACGAAATTTCGTATACAAATTTGATAAAACAAATAAATGATGGTAATGTAGAAAAAATAAAAATGACAGTTGGAAGTACAACTGTAGAAGTTACACTAAAGGGAGAAGAAGAACCAAAAACAGGTATTATACCAAGTACACAAGCATTTATAGAACTAGTTCAAGAAAAGTCGCAAGAAGGAAATGAAATAGAGTTAGTTCAAGTAAAACCAAATACCTTCTTAATAATTGCAGATAGAGCTTTTTCATTATTACCAACAATTCTTATGGTAGTTCTTTTTGGATTATTAATACAAATGCAAGGACTTGGAAACAAAGGCAAAGTATATGAACCAGACGAAAATGACACAAAAACAACATTTGATGATGTTGCAGGTCTAGATGAAGAAAAACAAGAAATGATAGAAATTGTCAATTTTCTAAAAAATCCTGATGAATTCTATAAAATGGGAGCAAAAATTCCAAAGGGAGTTTTACTATGTGGACAGCCTGGAACTGGAAAAACATTAATTGCAAGAGCTATAGCAGGAGAAGCAAATGTACCATTTATATCAATGAGTGGTTCTGAATTTACAGAAATGTTTGCAGGACTTGGAGCTTCAAGAGTAAGAAAATTATTTGACAAAGCTAAAAAAATGTCTCCAGCAATAATATTCATAGATGAAATTGATGCAATAGGTTCAAAGAGAAGTGATGGTTCAACAGCAGCAGATAATGACAATAACCAAACTTTAAATCAGCTATTAGTTGAAATGGACGGATTTGATTCTGAGCATACTATAATATTATTAGCAGCAACAAACAGACCGGATATGCTTGATAAAGCACTATTAAGACCTGGAAGATTTGACAGACAAATAACAATTGGACTTCCAGATATGAATGGAAGAGAAGCAATTCTAAAGATACATGCTAGAGATAAAAAGCTAGCAGATGATGTAGACTTAAAAGCTATAGCAGGAGATACAGCTGGATTTACAGGTGCAGAGTTAGAAAACATTTTGAACGAAGCTGCAATAATTGCTACAATAAATAAAGAAAAGGCCATAACAAATAAAGACATAGATGATGCATTGAAAAAGGTAACAGTTGGAGTTGAAAAGCATAGCAGAATAATGTCTGAAAAAGATAAAAGATTAACAGCTTATCATGAAGCTGGACATGCTATAGTAAGCCGATTTTTACAGACTCAAAAAGATATTAAAGAAGTATCAATAATTCCAAGAGGCATAGCTGGAGGATATACTATGTATAAAACAAATGAAGATAAATATTATATATCTAAAACAGAAATGCTAGAGAAGTTAATTGCGTTACTTGGAGGAAGAGCTTCAGAAAAATTAATATTAAAAGATATATCAACTGGTGCAAGTAATGATTTAGAAGTTGCAACTGATATCGCAAAAAATATGGTAACAATATATGGAATGAGCGATAATATTGGGCCATTAAGCATAAACTTAGAAAAAGATCCTTACCAAATGCAATTGTTTGGAGAAAGCATGGAGAATGCAATAGGAAAAGAAGTAAAAGCTTTAATGGATAATGCTTATGCACAGGCTCAAGCAATATTAGTACAACACATAGACAAACTACATGAGTTGGCAGCATTGCTAATAGAGAAAGAAGTAATATCAGCAGAAGAATTTGAAAAACTATTTGAATAAAATAAATATAATTTTAGAAAAACAAATGTAGAGAAAAAGCATAAACGCGAATTTCTCTACATTTTTGTATTTAAAGATACAATTTTATTTCTAATAGAGTTATAAAAAACTATAACCTGACTTTAATGTTGTTTCTACATCTACATTAAATATACTATTATGATAATTTTCAAGCCAATTATATTCTTCCCAATCTTGAATAGTATAGAAATATTTTACAGCATACTTTCCAAAACCATCAATATCTGACTGATAATTTTTAGAAGTTTTATATAAATAATTAATTATATTTTTTTCTAAATATTCATTGCAAGCACTTTCTATTAATTCAGTATTTTCTTTTTTATAATAGTTAGTGGAATCAACAGTTGATTCTTTAGTTGTAGAAGTTATTTTAGCATTAATTTTTATTTTAGAGGATATATGTGGTGTACCATTAACAATATCAACACCATTTTTACAATTATTATTTAATTTTATTATAAGATCAATAGTTTCTGAATCACCTAAAGGGTTAGGAATGCTTATAGTGCAGCTCTTTAGCTCATTAGAAATTATCATATGGCAAATTGTTTCTAGACCATTTAATTCTCCAACTAACTTATCATATCTAAATACAGCAAGCCCCATCTTTTCTGTATTGTTTGAAGATTGGATAGGTAAATCCGACATGGAGCCAAGAACTGCAACTGGTTGAGTAAAAGAATCTACAGAGTCTGAGAAGAATTTTATTAAAGACACATTTTGTATATATGCAGTATATTCATTTGATACAAGTGAAGACTCATAATATCTTGAAAGTAAACTTTCAAGTTCTGGCTTTGAAATATCTAAGAATTCATATGCAGGAATCTTGCTAACTATCATACTTGCATGTGCACTCATTCCAGTGTTATTAAATAAAGTATATATATAATCTGAGATTCCTTTTGAGGCGAGTTCTTCAGATATTACTAAAACTTTACAATGAGATAAATTAATTCGCCTGCTTATATAACTGTTTAATAAACTTATTCCTTCATCAATAGAAGAACAATTTACAGAATTAGTGATTTCTTCGTATGAATTACCAGAAGAACCACCTGAAGAATTTTCTGGTTTAGAAAGCTGCACACTGAGTCTTAAATCGTTATTATCGCCAACATCTAAACCAAGTGCAATAACATATGCTAATTTGTCTATATTGCCAGTACTATACGGTGCAGATAGGGAAAATATAACAATAAATATCGCAAGAAACATAATTAAAACTTTTTTTAAATGTGAGAAAGCAATCATAGCTAATAAATCCCTTCTTAATATTAATCTTTAGAAACATCATGGTTATTTGTTCTATATTTTTTATATTTTAAATTTGCAAAAGCTAAAATAATTGGAAATATAATGAAAGTAATAGGTGTACCAACATATTGAGATATATAAGTTCCTAATTCACGAACTTGCATTATGTTTTTGGGAAGAATGGCAACTATTAAAATGATTATATTTACTAAAATGGCAAATGGCTTTCCATTCTTAACCCTAGCTAATTTTTTGCAAATATTAATTGATAACATACAACTTATATTTAAATAGCTCATAAATGATAAAATCCAAGTAAAGACAAATAAAGATTCTGGATGCTGAAAATATTGACCAAATTCGTTATTGGATAATAGCATATATAACGGTGATATTTTAGAAATATTTGTACTAAATGCAAAAGCCAAAAGAATACTAGCAGTAGCAAGAATTACTAAAATAGTAGCTATAAATACAGCAATCATACTAGATTTTTTTAAATCTTTTTTATCATTTAGCATAGGAGGCACTAAAAATAGAACCATTAAACCATTAAATGCAAAAATATTTGTTAGCCCAGAAAAAAATGTTGTATATGTGCCATAACCTAAAATAGGTAAAGCTCTTTGAAAAGTGATATTGGGAATAACTGAAGAAAAAGCTATTAACAAACTTACTACCATTATTGCACACAATATTACGTTTGTTTTTGCAATACTCTCATCTCCAAAAAAATTAGCAATAATACTTACAACTATAAAAAATATTAGCAAATAAATAATAGGAGTATCGGTATAATAAAGAATATGGATTGTTTCTACAAAATCACGTAAAAATAAAGAAGATGTTACAACTATATATATAAATAGAATTATACCAATTAAATATTTTAAAAATTTGCTACCAAGAAACTCTGCAACATCAATAATGTCCGAATTAGGAAAATTTTTAAATATTTTTACAATAAGGTAGACTAAAAGTATAGTAATTAAACTTATATATACAGCATTTAAAATAGAAGAAGAGCCACAAGATATTAAAATTGCTTGAGGAATATTTATAGCTAATCTATTAATTGTAACTATTAATATTAAAGCTATTGCTTCAATTGCACTAAGTTTGTTAATTTTCATAATTATGCACGAATTATATTCGTAACTCCTTTCTAAATTAGTTTTGACGATATTTCCATTTCATACTGATATCATCTTGCATTTTAGGTCTTTTAACTTTTAAAAATTCTGATCTATTTTCTCTGTGATATGCCGGTGAAAGAATTAGTCCATTTCCGGCTCTATTATGTTTAAAAATACTTTTTCCTAAATAGCTAACTCCAAATGACTTTAAATTATTTAATACAATTAAATGAACACAAATTCCAGCAGCTATTCCTAAAAATCCAGCCATCGCTCCTAATAATATATATATAAATCTCATTATTCTAAAATGAAAACCTAAAGAAAAGTCAGGTATTGAAAAAGAGCATATAGCAGTAAATGAAACTATAATGATTAAAATAGGACTTACAATACTTGCGTCAACTGCAGCTTGACCTAATATTAAAGCGCCAACAATACCAATAGTCGAACCAATAGGAGACGGAACTCTAATGCTAGCCTCTCTAATTAATTCAAAAGACAGTTCCATAATTAAAATTTCAAATAGTACAGGAAATGGAACTGTTTCACGAGCTGATATTATTGTATATAACAGCTCTGTAGGTATAAGCTCTTGATGAAAATTCGTAATTGCCATATAAATACCTGGTAGTAATAAAGAAAATCCAAGAGCTACAATTCTTAATGTTCTCATAAAATTAGAATATTGATGTCTTAAGTTAAAATCCTCTGGAGATGCTATAAAATCAGAAAAAACGGCAGGGACAACTAAGACATAAGGACTTCCGTTAACAATTATTGCAACTCTTCCATCAAATAATAAACTAGAAGTTCTATCAGGCCTTTCAGTAGCAATCATTTGAGGAAGACTTGGACTATCAGCATCTTGAATTAACTGTTCTAATTGACCGGAAGATATTAAATAATCAATAGATAAATTATTAATGCGATAGCGTACTTCAGCAACTAAATCTCTATTTGCAACATTTTTTAAGTAACAAATTGCACAAGAAGTTTTGCTTATTTTGCCTACTTCAACAGATTCTATAACTAAATTTTCATTATTAATATATCTACGAATAAGAGAAGTGTTTGTACGCAAATTCTCCGTAAAGCCAACTTGAGAGCCTCTAATTATTATTTCATTATTAGGATTACCTAAACTACGTTGTTGAAAACCTTTTACTTCAATATCAAAAGCAATGTCTATTGTATCTATAAATAGTGCACAATTTCCAGAGTTTATTCCATTTGCTATATCATCAAATTTTGAAAATTCCTTAATTGTATTTTGAGGAAGTAAACAATTAGAAATGTATTCTACAATATCAAATTTTTTTACTTTTCTAACAGTAATATTATTAGTCTTTACTTCTGATAAAATCCTATTTTGGTTTCCATCAAAGGAATTTGCTGTATTTTTTAGCATAAGAGGATTTAAAATATAATTATTCATAAGATCTTGATTAGTCATTCCATCAATATACACTAAGAAAGCTTGGTATTGCTTGTTTCGTGCATTTAAGGTAAATTCTCTGATTTTTATATCAGAGTTAATCATGCTATTAAATCTAACTTTTATATATTCCAAATTAACATTAATGGACTGAAAAACTTTATCATTACTTGTGTTAGCGGTTTCTAGAATTTCATTCTCCAAAGTTAAATTGCTTTGAACATCTTGATTGTAAGAGGTAGAACGGTTAACAACAATGGAATTAGTGGTTTCACCAAGAGTAAAATCATAATCGTCTGGATTGTCTTCGTAAAATATTTTATGAAGATATTGCTTTATTAAATTTTTATTTTTAGAATTGTTTTTCAAAATATACCTCCAATTAATATATGTTCGTTTATAAAACTACTGTCTAAGAATTACAATAATAACTTATATATAGTTTTTACTAAAAATATAAAAATATGTAAAAATAATTTTGTTTTTATGCATATCTAAAAAAAATAATAATATACATTAAATAAAGTTGTTGTACAAACACATTAAAACTTAAATTTAACGAGTTATTTAATATTGCAATCATAATGTGTTGTTAATTTAATTAATAAAAACAAATATTAAGATAAATGACAATATCGAAAGATTATTACTCATTTATGAAGGTAGGAGGTAGAATATTAATGAAAGATAATAGGTTATATCAAGACATAGCCAAAAGGACAGATGGTGATATTTATGTTGGTGTTGTTGGACCTGTTAGAACTGGTAAATCTACATTTATAAAGCGATTTATGGATTTATTAGTTATTCCAAACATAGACAATGAATACAAAAAGGAAAGAGCACAGGATGAACTACCACAAAGTGCTGGTGGAAGAACTATTATGACAACAGAACCAAAATTTATTCCAAATGAAGCAGTGGGAATTACTGTAGGTGATAATATAAATCTAAATGTAAGATTAGTGGATTGTGTTGGGTATTTAGTAAATAATGCTATAGGACATTTAGAAGATGATATGCCAAGAATGGTAAAAACACCATGGTCAACAGAGGAAATACCATTTGAGCAGGCAGCAGAAATTGGAACTAAAAAAGTAATACAAGAACATTCTACAATAGGAATTTTAGTAACAACCGATGGAAGTGTTACAGATATTGAAAGAAAAGATTATATAGAGCCAGAAGAAAGAGTGGTAAAAGAATTAAAAGAATTAAATAAACCATTCATTATAGTCTTAAATTCAAGTCAACCGGATTCAGACTATACTCAAAGCTTAGCACAAAAATTACAAGAAAAATATGATACACAAGTAATACCAACAGATTGCGAAAATCTAACAGCAGACAAAATAGACGAAATATTTGGAAAGGTGCTATACGAATTTCCAATAGAAAGAGTAAATATTAGTTTCCCTAGATGGGTGGATGGTTTGCCAGAAACACATTGGTTAAAAGAAGAACTTTATGATGAAATAAAAAATGCTTTTCGAGACATAAAGATACTAAAACAAATAGATAACAGAATAACTCAATTGCAAAAAACGGAAGTCATTTTAAATAGTGTTATAAATGAAATACAACTTGGAACAGGAAGTGTTAATATAACTATTAATTTGATAGATGATTTATTCTACAAAGTGTTAACTGAAATTTCAGGAGTACCTATTACAAATGAAGGAGAACTTTTCTCTAGTATGCTTTCTTTCTCAAATATAAAGAAGGAGTACGATAAAGTTTCGACTGCTTTACAAGAGGTAAGCAGTAAAGGATATGGAATAGTAAGTCCTTCTATAGACGAGTTGATATTAGAAGAACCTGAAATGGTAAAACAAGGATCTCGTTATGGAGTAAAACTAAGAGCAAAAGCACCATCAATACATATGATAAGAGCAGATATAGAAACAGAAGTATCTCCAATAGTTGGAAGCGAAAAACAATCTCAAGAATTAGTAGAATCGTTACTGTCGGAATTTGAAAATGATCCAAAGAAAATATGGGAATCAAATATATTCGGAAAAAGTTTACATGAATTAGTGAATGAAGGCCTTCAAACAAAGCTTATGAAAATGCCTGGAGATGCGCAAGATAAATTACAAGAAACATTAGAAAGAATTATAAATGAAGGAAGCGGAGGATTAATCTGTATAATATTATAAAATGCTCGTTTGGGGACAGTCCCCAAACGAACATTTTTGTAATAAAGTTATTTATACCACTTATAAATGTATTAAAATTGACAAAAACGACAAAATATGTCAAAAAACTTTATTTTTTAGGGAAAATGTGGTATTCTATAGATAGAACTTTTTATAGGAGGGATAGGCCTATGAAGAACAAACAATTTCGGTTGCATAGTCAGCTGTATCAGCTTAGACAGATGAAAAATAAAGGTAAGCAAGAAGTGATTTGGAAACTGTCTCAAGAACAGAAAGAATTTCTTGAAAGATTTTTTGAGATAGAACCATTCAGCTACGTTATCAGAACCAAGCAATTCAAGCGCATTCGCGACATTGATAGCACGCTGCTAAAGGATATCCATTATGCCTGTAAGCAGGGAAAGCGAATGATGACGAGACAGCTGAGTAAAGACCAAAAAACACTTTTGCAAGACTATAATGTTTCTTTCAGTGTGTGCAAATACCGGATTGTTCTAAGAGGCAAATAATTCCTAGCGTGAAGGCAAAAAATGAAGCCTTCACGCTATTTTTATGATTCTTACAATGATAATAAAAGTTTTAAATCAGTATTTATCAGATAGGAAATCGTTTTGATCTGCAATTGTGGAAAGGTTACTTCCGATAGAAGAAAAAAATTCATGACAATTCATATAAATCACCAATATATGTATATGAAAAAAATATGGTAATATGAAAAATAATTTGTAGGAAAAGCACTTTCGAATATATAGTCATAATTATTGTATATATTTTAATTTTATGATATTCTATTAAAGAAATAAAGTGTAGGATAATATGAAATGATAAAGTCTGTGAAAGGGGATTACTATAAGATGAAAAAAGAAAAATATGAGATTTACGAGACAAAGGATTACAAAAATATAAGAGAAGTATTAGATAACGCTTTTACAAATTATCCAGATAATATAGCTTTTAAATTGAAAGAAACAAATGGAAAACAAGTAAATTATAAAGAAATAAAGTATAGTCAATTTCAAGAAGAAATAAATGCATTAGGAACAACTCTAATAAACATGGGATTAAAGAACAAGAGAGTGGCAATAATAGGTAAAAACAGATACGAATGGGTTTTGTCTTATGTTGCAGTATTAAATGGAACAGGTATAGTAGTTCCTTTAGATAAAGGACTTCCAGAAGAAGAAATAATAACTTCTTTACAAAGAAGCTATGCGGACTGTATAATATTTGCAGATGAATTTTTAGAAACAATGAAAAAAATTAAAGATGAAAAATTAACTAAAGTAACAAAATTTATTTGCATGGATCCTATTTGGGAAAATGAAAAAACAGAAGACTTTTTATATTTGGGAGATTTAGTAGAAGAGGGGAAAAAATTAGTAACAGATGGAAACAAAGAATTTATAGACGCTGAAATAGACAATGAAAAAATGAGCGTTATATTATTTACATCTGGAACTACTTCAAAATCAAAGGCAGTTATGCTATCACATAAAAATATTGCATCAAACATAACTGCGATGAATAAAGTAGAAAAATTTTTAAGCACAGATGTAAATATGGCATTTCTACCATTTCATCACACTTTTGGAAGTACGGCAATATTAATATTCTTAAATCATGGATGTATGAATGTATTTTGTGATGGTATAAGACACATACAAACAAATATGAAAGAATATAAAGTATCAATATTTGTATGCGTTCCCCTTTTAATAGAAGCAATGTATAAAAAAATAGAAAAAGAGATAGAAAAACAAGGCAAAACAAAATTAATAAAATTTATAACCCCAATTAGTAACTTCTTACTAAAATTAGGAATAGACATTAGAAGAAATATATTCAAAGATATAATAAATAATTTAGGCGGAGGATTAAGAGCAATTATAAGTGGTGCTTCTAGATTAGATCCAAGAGTAGCAAAAGCTTTTAATGATTTTGGAATTTTAACAATACAAGGATATGGATTAACAGAAACGTCTCCAGTATTAGCAGCGGAAAATGAAAATTGTATAAAATATGGTTCAATAGGATTTCCAATGCCTGGAGTAACATTAAAGATATATCAACCAAATGAACAAGGTATAGGAGAATTAATTGCACAAGGCCCAAATGTAATGCTTGGATATTATGAGAACGAAGAAGCAACAAAACAAGTTTTAAAAGATGGTTGGTTTTATACAGGAGATTTAGCAAAACAAGATAAAGATGGATATTTCTTCATTACAGGAAGAAAGAAAAATGTAATAGTTTTAAAAAATGGAAAAAATATATATCCAGAAGAAATAGAATCATTAATTGCCAAGCTTCCATATGTTGAAGACTGTATGGTATTCGGCTATCCAAAAGATGATGATTTAATTGTATCAGTAGAAATAACTTACAATAAAGATTTTGTTGAAGAAAACTATAACAATATAACCAAAGAAGAACTTCATAAGAAAATTTGGGAAGATATAAAAGAAATAAATAATAAGTTAACTAATTATAAGCACATTAAGAAACTAATAATAACGGATGAGCCAATGATAAAAACTTCAACAGCTAAGATAAAAAGACATGAAGAAATTGAAAAAATTCTTAAAAACGAACAACAATAAAACAAATTAAATATTGATAAAGCAAGAGAAAATACTGCAAAATTTCTCTTGTTTTACTTTATTAAAAATTTTAAAAAAAATTTAAACTTTTTTTACTTTCAAATAATCTAATAAATGTAAGTAGAAAAGAGGTAACAAAAATGCAGCAAAAGATTAATAAAAGAAAGGTAGCAGCAGTAATATTTGTAATTATATTGTGTTTAGTGATGCTCATATTAAATATTAGTAAGAAGAAAAATAAAGATACAAAATATAAAGAAGAAACAAATATATCTGAAGTAACAGAAAAAAATGAAGTTAAAGAAAATTTGATGAATGAAGAAATAAAAGATGTTATAGAGATACCAATAGTAAATGAGATAAAAGAAGAAGCAAAAGAACCAGAAAAAACACAGGAAACAGAAGCCCCACAAGAACAAGTAGAACCACAAGAACCAGAAGTGCCAAAAGAAAATAATACATCTAATAACGAAAGAACATTTGGAAACAATGTAGCTTTTATTGGAGACTCAAGAACACAAGCATTTTTAATGTATGCAGGGTTAAATGAAGTTATAGACTATACTAATGTAGGACTAATGGTTGATACAGCAGTTACTAAAAAATTTGTAAAGGCTGATAAGGGAGAAAAAGTAACTATATTAGAAGACATGGCAAAAAGAAATATAGATACAGTTTATATTATGTTAGGTGTAAACGAATTAGGATGGAGATATAGTAATATATTTATAGATAAATATGGAGAATTAATAGATTTAATAAGGCAAATAAATCCAAATTGCGAGATACTGGTTCAATCAATTATTCCACTTACAAAAACTAAATCAGATAATGATGATATATATAAAAATGAAAGAGTAAAAGAATATAATGACTTATTAAAAGAAATGTCAAAAGAAAAAAATGTTAAATACATAGATGTTGCATCAGTTTTATCAAATAATAATGGTGATTTACCAGAAGAAGCAAGTACAGATGGTGTTCATCTTAACAAAGAATATTGTTTAAAATGGTTAGACTACCTAAAGAAGAATTAAAGGAGAAAATAAAAATATGAAAAATTTAACGAAAATAGCTATAATAATAATTTTAGTAATAGGAATTTTAATGATTACAGTAAAATTTAAAGGAACAGAAAATAAAGACATAAATATAAACATAGCAGAATTATCAAACAAATTAAAAGGTGAACCAATATTTGAAGATAAATTAGATTTAATAGAAAAAGAAGTTATAATTAAGAACTATGATTTTAATGAAGAATTAATTAAAGATGCAATATCTTATATAGGAACAGGTGCAACAGCAGAAGAAATTTTAGTAATAGAGTTATATGACAAATCAAACTTAAATGAAATAACAAGTAAAATAGAGGAAAATATAGAAGAAAGAAAAGTAAATTATCAAAATTACGTACCAAAAGAAGTAGATAAATTAGAAAATTGCATTTTAAAAACTCAAGGAAATTATATTATTTTATGTGTTTCAAATGATGCAAATAAAGCAGAAAAAATAATTAATGACTATTTAAACAATTAGAAGGAGCTAAAATTGTGCAAGAAATAACGGAGATATTAGTAGAGTATATTAAAGAAAATCAAAATAAATTATATAGAATTGCATTTAGCTATACAAAAGAAGAAGAATCAGCTTTAGATATAGTACAGGAATCTATTGAAAAAGCATTAAAAAATATTCACCAATTAAAAACAACAGAATATATAAAAACATGGTTTTATAGAATTTTAATTAATGAAAGTTTACAATATGTAAAAAAGAATAAAAAATTAATTATGTATAGTATAGATGATTTAGAAAAAAATATATATTGGGAAGAAGATATTCAAAAAGATGATATAGATATATATAAATGTGTACAAAAGTTAAATGATAAATTAAAAACGGTAATAATATTGAGATTTTTTGAAGATATGAAAATAGAAGAAATAGCAAAGGTTACCAATACTAATGTAAATACAGTAAAATCGAGATTATATAAAGCATTGGAGGAATTAAAAAAAGCTGTTGAAAAGTAAAAGGAGGATGAAAGCAGTGAGAGAATTAAAAAAAGCAAGACAAGCTTATCAATCTATTAAAATACCCGAACAATTAAATTATATTGTAAATAAGGCTGTTTTGAATAATCCAAGAAAAAGAAATTACGATTTTAGATATTTTAAGTATGTGACAACAACAATTGCTAGCGTATTTTTTGCATTTGTATTCTTAATAAACACAAATGTTAGTTTTGCAGAAAGTGTATCAGAAATACCAATTATAGGAGATATAGCAAGAGTTGTTACAATAAAGGAATATCATAAAAAAGATGAGTTAAAACTTATAAATGCAAATATACCTGCAATAGAAAATACTGGGAACACAGATTTAGAAAAAAGAATAAATTATGAAATAATGCTAAAAATGACAGAAATTTTGGATGAAGCAGAAAAAAGAGCAGAAGATTATAGGGATGCAGTTTTAGAAACAGGGGGAACTATGGAAGATTACCATGCAATAGATATAGAAGTAAATTACAAAGTGGGATATTCAAGTAATCAAGCAGTTTCATTTGTTATAACAAAGACAGAAACTTTAGCTAGTGCTTATACAGAAGAATATTTTTACAATATTGATATAGAAACCGGAAAGTCTTTGAATTTAAGGGATTTATTAGGAAAAGATTATAAACAAATAGTAGATGAAACTATAAACAAAGAAATAGAAGAAAGAAGTAAAAATCCAGATAATATATATTTTTCAAAATCACAAGGTGGATTTTCTGGTATAGAAGATGAATATCAGAACTTTTATATTAATTCAAATGGAAAAGTAGTAATTGTATTTAAAAAATATGAAATTGCTCCTGGATATATGGGAATACAAGAGTTTGAAATAGATAGACCAATATTTTAATAATATAAACATAAATATGAATTAAATAAACTTTAAAGATTTTTCTTTAAAGTTTATTAATTTGCAATTAATAAATGAACTTAACTTATTACATTTGAAGATGAATAACTTTTATATAAATAGCAATTCAACTATTTACAAAGTACTATATATAGGTATATACTACTTTTACAAACTAAATTGGAGGAATTTTTACAAATAGCATATCAATTTTAAGTGATGCTATTCATGATTTTGGAGATGCGATAACTTTATTTATAGCATATTTTTTAGAAAAGAAGTCTCAAAAAAAGCCTGACAAAAAATACACTTACATGTATTGAAAAATGTAAAACAAGTAGTAGATATCATATTAGAAAAGACTCCGGATAATATTGATATTGACAATTTAAAAGCAGAATTAGAAAAGGAAATTAATATAAAAGAAATACATCATGTTCATATTTGGAGTATGAATGGAGAAAGCAACTATTTAACAATGCATGTTGTAATAGATAATAATGAAACAAGAGAAAACATTATAAAATTAAAGAGGGAAATAAAAAAGCATTTACATGAAAAAAATATAAATCATGCAACTATAGAAATAGAGTATGAAGAAGAAAAGTGTAATAGTACAAATTGTGAACCTTAGAAATAGTAGCAAAGTTCAAAAAATAATTAGAAAACTACTACACAAATTAATAAAAATGTGGTAAAATATTAAAGCGTAAAGATAATAATAATAAAAAAGGAGGAATTAGTCATGTCAGGACATAGCAAATGGCATAATATTCAAGCTAAAAAAGGAAAAGCTGACGCAGCAAGAGGAAAAATATTTACAAAATTAGGAAGAGAATTATTAATAGCAGTAAAGCAAGGTGGACCTGACCCGGCTGGAAACTCTAAACTAAAAGATGTAATAGCAAAATGTAAAGCAGCTAATATGCCAAATGATACAATCAACAATGCAATAAAAAAAGCTTCAGGAGCTGCTAACTCAGAAAATTATGAAGAAGTTGTATATGAAGGATATGGACCAAATGGTGTAGCTGTAATAGTAGAAGCAAGCACAGATAATAGAAACAGAACAGCAGCAGATGTAAGACACGTGTTTGACAGAGCTGGTGGAAATCTAGGAACAACAGGTTGTGTATCATATATGTTTAATAAAAAAGGAGTTATGGTAGTAGATAAAGCAGAATGCAAACAAACAGAAGACGATTTAATGATGATTGCATTAGATGCTGGAGCAGAGGATTTTGAATCTGATGAGGAATGCTACACAATAACAACAGCACCAGAAGATTTCTCTAGTGTAAGAGAAAAATTAGAAGCTGAAGGAATAGAATTTTTAGAGGCAGAAGTTCAAATGGTTCCAACTACATATGTTGCATTAGACGAGAAAGCTCAAGAAAGAATGGATAAATTATTAGACAACTTAGATGAACTAGATGATGTAATGAATGTATATCACAATAGCGAAAATAATTAATAAAATAAAAAGAAGGCAGAAAATATTTCTATAAGCCTTCTATTTTTTTTGTTCTAAAAATGAAATTTAACGAATATATTAGTAAGGGAAATATACTAAAGATAAAAGGAGGAATAGCAATCGTGAACATTGACAAAATTTTAAGATGCTTTCCAAAACAAATTCAAGAATTAATACTAAACAATATAAATTCACAAGAGTCAGAAAAATTAGAAGAAATTAGAGTTAGAAATAATCTTCCTCTAATTTTAAAACTAGGACAAGGCGAGAAAATATTAGACTATAAAATAACAACAGAAGATATTGATTTCATATTCCAGAAAATATGCGAAAATTCTGTATATTCATATCAAAAACAAATAGCTAACGGGTTCATTACAATACCTGGAGGGCATAGAGTGGGAATTGTAGGATCAGCAGTACTTGAACCAAATGATAAAGTAATAAATCTTAATTACATATCTGGATTAAACTTTAGAATAAGTAGGCAAATTATTGGATGCAGTAACCAAATAATGAGTGAGATATATAATAATGCAGAAAGTATATATAACACTTTAATTATTTCAAAGCCAGGAGCAGGTAAAACAACACTGTTAAGAGATATTGTAAGAAACATTAGCAATGGTATACCAGGTAAATTCAATGGGATAAATGTGGCTGTTATTGACGAAAGAGGCGAAATATCTGCTACATATAAAGGAATAATGCAAAATGACCTTGGCATAAGAACAGATGTCATAAACGATATACCAAAGTATTTAGGAATGAAAATGGTAATAAGATCTATGGCACCAAAAGTACTAGTTGCAGATGAAATAGGAAACAGTCAAGATAGTGAGGCTATAAAATATGCCATATGTTGTGGAGTAAAAGGAATATTCACAGCTCACGGAAACAGTATTCAAGACATTAATAAAAATCCAGAATTATCGGATTTGCTACAAAATAAGATATTTGAAAAAATAATTATTATAAAATCAAGAACTGAAAAAAATTATAAATGGGAAATAGTAAAGTATTAGCATATAAATAAGATTTAAACAAGTATATATTTTTTTAAAATAAAGTTCTAAAAATAAAATATCAGAATATACATATATAAAGATACAAAATAAGGAGACAAGTTATGATTTATATAAAGTATATTCTGATGTTTTTTGTTTTTTTAGTGTCTGGAACAATAGGAAATTTGTATTCTAAAAAATATTCAAGTAGATTAAATGAATTAGAAAAAATAAATAGTATATTAAATGTATTCAAATCAAAAATAAAATTTACATGCCTTACAATACAAGAAATTTTTTCACAAATATACGAGGACAACCACAATAATATTGGAGAAATATTTAAATTAGCAAGGGACAATATAAATGAAAATAGTGCAAAGGATTCATGGGAGAAAGCATTAGAAGATACAAAAGAAAAAACAAATTTAAAAGAAGAAGACATAACAGTATTAAAAACACTTGGAAACATGTTGGGAAATACAGATGTTGCTGGACAAGTTAGCCAAATAGAATTAACAGAACAATTAGTTTTAGAACAAATAGAAAATGCAAAAATAGAAAAAAATAAAAATTCAAGATTATACAAGACTTTGGGAGTTTCAATAGGCTTAACAATTATAATCATACTAATTTAGAAAAAAGTAATTTATGACCTTAAGAGAAAGGATAGTAATTATGGATATAAATCTTTTATTTAAAATTGCAGCAATAGGAATATTGGTAGCTGTATTATATCAAGTTTTAGTAAGAGCAGGAAGGGAAGATCAAGCTATGATGACAACTTTAGCAGGACTTATTATTGTTCTAACAATGGTAATAAAAGAAATAAGTACACTATTTGATACAGTAAGAACAATCTTTAATTTATAAGGAGATAAAATGCAAGTATGGATATTATAAAAATTATTGGGATAGGACTAGTTGCAGTTATAATAATTGTAATACTAAAACAATATAGACCAGAATTTGCAATGTATGTATCTATTGGAGCGGGAATATTAATATTTGCATTAATAGCAACAAAATTGTCCGGAATAATAGATGTTTTAAAAAGTATAGCAAATAAATCTTCAATAAATAGTAAGTTTTTAGTACTCTTAATAAAGATTACAGGAATAGCAATTTTAACAGAGTTTACAGTCAGTCTATGCAAAGATTCAGGAGAGAGTGCAATAGCTAATAAAGTGGATTTGGGAGGTAAAGTAATAATCATGTCGATGTCAATTCCAATAATGTCTAGCTTGTTAGAAACAATAATAAATATTTTACCGTAATTTTAAAATTGAGATGAAAAGGAAAAAATAGATTTGAAACAATCAATAAGACTAAGAACAACAATTCTTTCCAACCAGATTTAATAACTTAAGGAAGGAATGGATTTTAAATGAAAAAGAACATAAGATTAAATATAATAATTTTCATATTTCTACTAAGCTTTGTATATTCTAGTTTATTTTATAAAGTAAATGCAGAAAATGAAAATGCAGTTTCAACCGAAGAAATACTAAAGGGACAATCAGATTCAGTTGGTATCTCTAGTTTTATAGAAGAAGCTAATAAATATAAAAATGAAGACTTTGATATAGATGTAAGCAAATTAATTTCAGAGGCCATAAAAGGTAATATAGATAACAAGAAAATTGGAAACAAAATTGGAGGTATTTTATTTAGACAATTAGGAGAAGCTGTTACTTCAATAGGCATTATTATAGTTATTGTTATAATATCAAGTGTATTAAAAAGTATAAGCGACGATTTGGAAAACAAAGGAATAGCACAAATTTCGCATTATGTTACATATATTCTAATAGTTACAATAATCATGAAAAATTTTTCAGACATTATAATGATGGTAAAAAGTTCAATTGAAAATTTAGTAGGATTTAGTAATAGCCTTATACCACTATTAATAACTTTAATGATAACTACACGGAAACATAGCATCTGCAGGAATGCTACAACCCATTATATTATTAATTATAACTTTTATAGGAAATTTTATAAATACAATTTTAATTCCAGCAAGTTTAATATCTGTGGCACTAGGTATAATTTCTAATATATCTGATAGAGTTCAAGTAGATAAATTATCTAAATACATAAATACTTCTGTTATATGGATACTAGGAATTGTTCTTACTCTATTTGTGGGAGTTTCTTCTTTAGAAGGAAGTATAACAAATGGAGTAGATGCATTAACTGTAAAAACGACAAAAGCTGCAGTTTCCAATTTTATTCCAATAGTTGGAAAAATACTTCGGAGATGCGGTAGAAACTGTAATGGGATGTAGCAACATTTTAAAAAATGCAGTTGGAATAGTAGGAGTTATAATTATAATAAGCATATGTATAACCCCAATTATAAAGCTTGTTACTTTAATGGCTGTGTACTATCTTGGAGCTGCTATATGTCAGCCAATTGCAGATGAAAAAATTGTTAAATTACTTAGCCAAATAGGTGCAACATTTAGATTATTGCTAGCAATAATGTGCAGTGTATCGGTTATGCTTATTATAGGAGTTACTCTAGTAATAAGAATATCCAATAGTGGAGTTATGATGCAATAAAAGGGAGATGCTAAAATGATAGAATGGCTAAATGAATGGGCACAAGGAATTATAGTTGCAGTAATTATTGCAACTATAATAGAGCTTATATTACCAAAGGGAAATAGTAAAAAATATGTAAAAGTAATTGTAGGAATATATATACTATTCACAATAATATCCCCTGTAATAGCAAAAGTTAAAGGTAATGAACTTAATGTAAATGAAATATTAGATACAAAAAAGTTTGAGAAAGAGCTAGAAAAAAGTAATAGCAAAATTTCAGAGAAACTAGAATCTAACAATAGCAGAAGTATTAAAGACATTTATGTATCTAATTTAACAACAGATATTAAAAATAAGTTAAAAGAAAAAGGCTATAACGTAGTAAGTAGTAGCATAAATGTAAAAGATGATAAGAACTATACAATAGAAGAAATTAATTTAGATGTGAATAAAATAGAAAATGAGCAAGCAGATAATCAGGAAAACGAGCAAGAAGCAGTTAATAAAATAGAAAGTATAAATATAGAAAAAGTGAAAATACGAGTTGATACAGATAACACCATGGACAATACGGAAGAAAGTAAAATTATTAATAAAAATACCTTAACAGAAGAACAAAAACACGAAATAAAAGAGTATTTAAGTACAACATATAATATAGATATTAAGAATATTATTTTAAGTTAATAAGTTTATTAATAATTATAGAGAAAAGGAGGATAACATGATTAAAGAAAAACTAAAGAAAGTTAAAGAAAAGCTGAAACAAAAAGATGGAGAAAACAATAAAAAAACAATAGAAAATCTTGTTGTATTTGCAATTATTTTAATAATAACAATTGTAGCAATAAATTATATTTGGTCAGATGATAGTAAAAAACAAACAATAACTAATGACTCAAATAAAAAGCTAGCTATGGAAGAATCAAATAAATCAAATGAAATAAATGATAACAATGAAAATATTGAAGAACGTCTAGAAAACATATTATCAAATATAAAAGGAGTAGGAAAAACACAAGTATTGCTTACGTATTCACAGACAAGTCAAATAATACCAATATATGATGAGGATTCTAGTTCGAGTACTACAGAGGAAAAAGACTCTGGAGGAGGAACTAGAACTGTAAATGAAAACAGTACTAAAAAAGAAGTAAAATATGAAGAGAATAATGGAGTAAAAACGCCAATAACTCAAAGTATTGTAAATCCTAAAATAGAAGGTGCAATAATTACAGCACAAGGAGCAAACGATGCAACAGTTAAAACAAATATAATACAAGCAGTAGAAGCGGTTACAGGACTTGCTACATATAAAATCCAAGTGTTTGAAATGAAAGGAGATAATTAATATATATGAAAAGAATATTAAAGAAAAATCAAATTGTAATTTTTGCTATTGCTATAATGTTAATTGCAGCAGGTTACATGAACTATACAACAAATGAAAAACAAATATTACAAACAGCGGTATTAGCCGATACTGAACAATTTGCCGAATTAGGAGATGCAACACTAGTTAGTGCAAATGCAGTAAAAGAGGAAAATGTAAATGAACAAAATTCGTCTAATACAGAACAACAAAATGTAATAGATGAAGGAGAACAAAAAACTGAAAATTCAGTTGATACAAACAGTACAGGAATGAACAATGAATATTTTGTAGAATCAAAACTAGAAAGAGATAAAATGTATTCACAAATGATCGAAAGCTACCAAAATATTTTAAATAATAATCAAATATCAGAGGCACAAAAAGAAATATCAGAAAACGAAATTAAAAATATAAATAATACAAAAAATGCAATAATGATTACAGAGAATTTGATAAAAAATAAGGGATTTGAAGATGTAGTAATATTTGTAAATGGAGATAGCGTTAATATTATTATTAAAGCAAAAGAATTAACAGAAGAACAGATTGCCCAAGTACAAAATATTGTAACAAGGGAACTTAAAGCTGAAATAGAAAATATACATATAAGTAATAAGGAATAAAATAGTTAAAAAATCTAATACGTATTTAATTAAATATGTATTAGATTTTTTCAAATATTTATTAAAATGTAATATAATTGCAACAAGGATGTAATAAAAATGAAAAATCATATTTGTTGACTTAGGAATGTTAAAAATATATAATATTTAAAACGAGGAGGATAAAATAATGAATAAACAATTTTTTATGAAAAAAGAAACTAAAGGTATAACTCTAATTGCTTTAGTAGTAACAATAGTAGTACTATTAATACTAGCAGGAGTAAGCTTAAATTTGGTATTGGGAGAAAATGGAATAATAAACAAGGCAAAAGAAACAAAAATAAAAAATTCACATGCAGTAGTAACTGATGCTATAAATTTGGCATATGCAGATTACAAAATGGAAATAGAGATGTCAAGTAATACTAATGAAAATGAGATTGTGAAAGTAGCAAGTACAGAAGTAGTAGAGATACCAGCAATAAGAGAAAATAGCTTATCAACAACAAGTACAGGATTTAAAGAGTATTTATTAAGTAAAAACTATATAGATGAAAATAATGTAATAAATGTAGCAAATTTAGTAGGAAGTAAGCAAGCTTTAGGAAATGGAACAGGAGATACCGATGTATATAAATTGGAACAAGAAAGTGAAAAATATATATTAAGATATTATGGAGAAGATGCAGAAATAACAATATTATGGGAAGTATCAGAAAGTAAGCAACAAGAAACAATAAATTGGACAGAGATACTAGAAGATGCTAAAAATAATCCAGAAAACTGGAAGCCAGAAGGACAGGAAAGCAGTTCTATAGGAATAGGCGCAAATGGAAAACCAGTTAATATGGATGACTGGGGAACAGATAAAGTGAATGGAAAATATATAATTAGGGGACCCTATGGATGTGTTAGGTACTCTCCAGCTTATTATGGAATGGAGAAAGATGTTGTTGTTCCACAGTATATAAAAAAAGAAGGCGATAGCGATTTTATAGAAGTCGTAGGAATAGGTGAACGAGCTTTTAATGGAAATAGATACATTGAGAGTGTACAGATTCCAAGCAGTGTTATAGCAATAGGAGAAGAAGCTTTTGAAGACTGTACTGCTTTAAAGAACATAAAAATTTCAAAAGGATTAACAAATATAGGCAATAGTGCATTTTCTGGCTGTACAAGCTTAGAAAGTATACCAGAAGACTTATTTGAAAATTGCACTCAAGTAGAATATTTTGTTAAAACATTTGAGGGATGTACAAGTTTAACAAGTATACCAGAAAATTTATTTAAAAATTGCACTCAAGTAGAATATTTTGTTGGAACATTTGCAAGATGTACTGGTCTAACAAGTATACCAGAAAATCTATTTGCAAATTGTACACAAGTTAGAAATTTTGCGAAAATAGTTATAGATAGTATGGGTTGGAACCTTGGAGCATTTGAGGGCTGTACAGGTTTAACAAATATACCAGAGAATTTATTTGCAAATTGTACACAAGTTACAGACTTTTCTAGAACATTTACGGGCTGTACAGGATTAACAAATATATCAGAAAATTTATTTACAAATTGTACACAAGTTACAGACTTTTCTGGAACATTTGCTGATTGTTCAGGCTTAACGAATATACCAGAAAATTTATTTACAAATTGTACACAAGTCACTAATTTTTCTGGAACATTTGCGGGCTGTACAAGCTTAACTAGTATACCAGAAACACTATTTGATAGCTGTACGTTAGTAGCAAGTTTTCAAAGTACCTTTTATGAATGTACAAATTTAACAGGAGAAGCAATACCTCTTTGGGAGAGAGTGCCAGAAGGAGCCGAGAATGAATATATTGGGACACCAAACGGAATGGGATGTTATTATGGCTGCACTCAACTAACTAACTATTCTTCAATTCCTGAATATTGGAAAAGTGAGATGCAATATTCAAACTAAGGAAAATAGAATAAATCATTAAGTCTGCAAATAATTGATATTGCAGACTTAAAAATTTAACCTAAAAGAATATGAAATGTAAATTAATATTAGTCTAAAATTAGGAGGAAGATTTTATAATATCTATATTAAAAACATTTAGATATTATAAATTAATAAAATGAAAAAAGTAAAAAAATTTTTAACATATTGTTTGATGATGATTACAATAGTATTTATACTATTATTTATAATGGTATTAGAAGTAAAATTAATACCAAGAGAAAAAATCCAAGAAAACATAAAAAAATCTATTTCAACATTATCATCTAGAAATGAACTAAAAAGGATAAAAATTGATAATGAAAATACATATTTGCATGTATATGCAGATTCAATTTTATTAAATATGATTTATTGTATGGATTCAGACAAACCATTGGAATCTATAATGGAATCAAATTATTATGCAGAAAATGAGATACCAAGTTTGGCAAGAGCTATAGAAACAGAAAGCAATGGAAATATGCAATATATTAGATATTGGCATGGTAGTATGATGATAATAAGACCTTTACTGATGTTGCTAAATATTAGCCAAATTTATTATTTTTTAGCAATTGTATTAATTATTTTATTAACTATCTTATTTATAATGCTAATAAAAAAGAAAGCATATTTATTAGTTGTAGCATTAATAATAGGCTTAATAATGACAACGTCGCAATATGTTCCGTTTTGCTTAGAATATGTATGGACATATATAATCATGCTATTAACTAGTATACTGGTAATTAATTTTGAAAATAAAGAAAATATGAGTGCTAATATATCTAAACTGATGTTTGTTACTGGAATAATTACATGTTTTTTAGACTTCCTTTCAACAGAGACTATAACATTTACTATACCAATATTAATTATTTTTTATATAAGAAATAAAGAAGGAAAAATAAAAAATATAAAGAATGAGATACAACAAATAATTAAATGGATTATTTTGTGGTTTATTGGATATACAACAATGTGGGCAGCAAAATGGATATTGAGTAGTATTATTTTAGATATAAATTCATTAGAATATGTTTCTAATAATATGATGAAAAGAATTGTTGATACCGATAGCAAACAATCTATTTTTTATATGATAAAAGAATCATTGTATAGAAATGTAATTGCATTATATCCGCTTGATTTATTTAGAAGTACAATAATAAATATTAGCATAGTATTATCACTAATAATAACTATAATACTATTAAAAAAAGAAGATAAAATAGAAAAACAGAAATTTTTATTAATATTAGGAATAGGAGCTATACCGTATATAAGATACATAACAATAATACAACATTCAACAAATCATTGTTTCTTTACATTTAGAGCTCAAATTGCTACAATTATTGCAATTATAATAGCAACAAGTATAATAATTGATAAAAATAAGTTTAAAAAAAATATAGAAATATCAAATAAGGGAAAAGTAAAAAATGCAAAATGATATAGAATTAACAATCTTAATACCAGCACTTAATGAAGAAAAAACAATAGGTATAGTAATAGAAAAGGCAAAAGAATTTATAAGAAAAAGTAAAATTAATGCAGAGATATTAGTAGCAAATAATGGAAGTACAGATAGGACTAAAGAAATAGCTGAAAAAATCGGAGCTAGAGTAATAGATGTTTTTGAAAAAGGATATGGAAATGCATTGAGGAATGGAATAAAAGATTCTAAGCGGGAAGTACATAGTTATGGGAGATGCAGATGATAGCTATAATTTCTTGGAAATAGAAGATTTTATAGAAAATTTAAGACGGAGGATATGATATTGTAATAGGAAATAGGTATGCAAAAAAAATGGAAAAAGGAGCAATGAAATTCTCGCATAAATATATAGGCACTCCCGTGCTTAGCTTCATAATTAGAAGAAGATTTAAAGCAAAAATTAAAGATATAAATTGCGGACTAAGAGGATGCTCAAAACAAAAAATACAGGAGCTGAATTTAAAAGCTGAAGGAATGGAATTTGCAAGTGAAATGATAATTAAAACAACTAAAGCAGGCCTAAGAATAAAAGAAATACCAATAAATTTTTACAAAGATAAAAGAGGTGAAAAACCACATTTAAACACTTTAAAAGATGGGATAAGACATTTAAAGCTAATATATCAAATAAAAAAATAAAATTGAGGCAAGTATAAAATTGAAATATATTCTTTACTTTTGAAAATATTGGTGGTATAATTTTTTAGCTTGCTTAAGCAAGTATGTAGACTTCAAGTACTACGATTGGAGGCTGAAGAATGCAAGTAAAAGAATTTAGCTCAGGACGGACAGTAACATATCTGTACTACAAGCTGTTTGCTGACAATGGCAAATTTGCCGGAATTGAAGTAAGCAACGATCTAAAGGGAAGATTGTACCGCCGAAATGAGGGAGAAGTCAACGAAAAACTTTATCGCGAAATAATCAAGATTTTGGCCAGAGATAACCCTACTGTATTAAAAGCCTTTATGGACGAAATAAGGGAAGATACACGATACTATGGGATTGCTCTGAATGAAGTCCGGAACATGATTCGCGTTCTTAAAGGAATAGTTGACTAACTCCAAAATTGAACCAGTTGAAGCGCTAAACTTTGACTGGCTCAGTTTTTTTATTTAGAATTAAAAAATAAAATGTTGTGCTTTTATAGAAATTTGTGGTATAATATGCAAGTATAAAATAACAATAATAGAAGTTAGAACTTAGGAGGGAAAAAGATGTTAAAAAAAGTAGCAATATTAGCAAATGGTGGAGATGTATCAGGATTTAATGCTGTTATTAGAGCCATAATAAAAACAGCAGAAAGAAATGGAATAGAATGTTATGGCTTTATAGAAGGGTATAAAGGACTATTAAAGAACGAATATGTGCGTTTAAGTACTAATAACGACGCAAATGCATCTGGAATATTACCTAAAGGAGGTTCTATAATTGGATCTTCTACAAATGCAAATGTATTTAATTATAAAGTAGAGCTACCAAACGGAGAAGTAGAGTATAAAGATTTATCAGACATATGTATTCAAAACGTAAAAGATGATGGATTTGATTGTGTATTCACATTAGGAGGAGATGGAACGCAAAAATCAGCAAGAGATTTCTTCTTAAGAGGCATGAATGTAATAGGAGTACCAAAAACTATCGACAATGATGTTGAATGTACAGAAATAACATTTGGATATAATACAGCAGTTTCAGTTGCAACAGAAGCAATTGATAGATTACACACAACAGGAGAAACACACCATAGAATAATGGTATTAGAGGTTATGGGAAGATATGCAGGTTGGATTGCCTTAGAATCCGCAATTGCTGGTGGTGCTGATATTGCATTAATTCCAGAAATTCCATATGATATAAATTCAGCAGTAAAAAAAATACAAGATAGAATAGCAGTAGGAAAGAAATTTAGTGTTGTAGTAGTTGCAGAAGGAGCAATACAAAAAGACGGTGAATTAGTAGTAGAGAATGTTAGAAATAATGGGAAAGGTGTTGATAACAACAAACTAGGTGGAGCAGGAGAGAAAGTAGCAAAACAATTAGAAGAGTTAACAGGATTAGAGTCAAGATGTACAGTTTTAGGATATATGCAAAGAGGTGGAACTCCAACAGCATATGATAGAGTATTATCAACAAAATACGGAGCAAAAGCAATGGAATTGGCAATGGAAGGAAAATTTGGAACAATTACTGTAATAAAAAATGGAAAACTAGATTATGCAACATTAGAAGATGTTGTTGGAAACAATAAAGAAATTGGGGCTGTTTCAGGCAACACACCAGAAAGTAGCATAAGAAAAGTAAAAATGGATGATGATTTAATAAAAACAGCAAGAAATATTGGAATTTGCTTAGGAGATTAAACTATTAAAAAACTAGAATTTTGTATGGACTAAATATGATTCTTTCTCAATTGGATTTGTGTATATGAAAGGGTGTAAATAAAAATGAAAGATTTTAAACAAATAATTGCAGAAGAAATAGTAAAAGTAACAGACATAGAAAAAGGAAAAATACTAGAAAATCTAGAAGTGCCAAAAGACCCATCTAATGGCGATTATGCATTTCCTTGCTTCTTATTAGCCAAAGAGTTAAAAAAAGCACCAGCAATGATTGCTAATGATTTACAAGTTAAAATTTTAGAAAACTTAAAAACAAATAACGAAAATACTGAAATTGCAAACGTTATAGCAATTAATGGTTTTTTAAACTTTAAATTAAATAAACAAAAGATTGCAGAGGAAGTTATTAAAAAATTTGATGAGCAAAAAGAGAATTTTGGAAGCCAAAAACAAGAAAATCCAAAAAATATAGTAATAGATTATTCTGCACCTAATATAGCAAAACCTTTTCATATCGGACATTTGAGGTCTACTGTAATAGGAGGAGCATTATACAACATATATAAATATTTAGGGTATAACACTGTAGGAATAAATCATTTAGGAGATTACGGAACACAATTTGGAAAGCTAATTGAAGGATATAAAAGATGGGGAACAGAATACGACATTGACGAAAATCCTATAGATCAACTTACAAAAATTTATATAAGGATAAACAATCTTTGCAAAGAAGATGAAAACGTGTTAAATGCTTGTAGAGATAATTTTAAAAAATTGGAAGATGGAGACTCATATTGTGTTGAAATTTGGCACAAGTTTATAGATTTAAGTCTAAAAGAATTTAACAAAGTATATGAAATACTAGGTTCAAAATTTGACTCATGGAATGGAGAATCTTTTTACTCGGACAAAATGCATGAAGTTATAGAACTATTAGAAAAGTCAGGCAAACTAGAAGAGTCTGAAGGTGCAAAAGTTGTAAATTTAGAAGAAAAAGATATTCCACCATGCTTAATTATAAAATCAAATGGCTCAACTACTTATGCAACAAGAGATTTAGCTGCAATTTTGTTTAGAGCAAGAACTTATGATTTTGATAAAGCATTATATGTAACCTCATATGAACAAGCACTTCATTTTAAACAAGTATTCGAAACTGCAAAATATCTAGGGTTAGATGAAAAATATACAAAGGGATTAAAACATGTTCCATTTGGTATGGTACTATCAAAAGAAGGAAAAATGTCAACCAGGGAAGGTAAAATAATAAAGTTAGAAAACTTGTTAAATGAGGCTATTTCTAAGAGCAAAGCCATAATAGAAGAAAAAAATCCAAGTTTAGAAAACAAAGAAGAGGTAGCAAAAAAAGTTGGAGTTGGTGCGGTAATTTTTAACGATTTATCAAATAGTAGGATAAAAGATGAAATTTTTGATTGGGACACAATGTTAAACTTTAATGGAGAAACAGGACCATATGTTCAATATATTTGTGTACGTGCCAAAAGTGTATTAGAAAAAGCAGGTTATATACCAGAAACAACAACGGTTGATTCATCTAAATTAAATGATGAGGATTCTAAAAAAATTATAAGCATTTTATATACTTTTAATCAAACATTACAAAATGTTACAGAAAAAGAGGAACCATCTATATTAGCAAGATATTTAATAAATTTAGCTGAACAATTTAGTAGCTTTTATAATAACTGCCACATTTTATGTGAGGACAAGCAATTACAAGATGCACGCCTATATTTAACATATATGGTAAAAGTAGTACTAGAAAAAGGATTAAATTTATTAGGAATACAAGTACCTGATAAAATGTAGAGGAGAATAGATGAATAAAAATATTTTAAAACATATAATTAGATATTTACTTGTGATTGCAATAATTATTGAATGCTGTGTGATTTTTAATTTTTCTTCTGCCAATGGTACAAGTTCCTCTAATACAAGCAAAAAATTTGCCAGTTTTGTAATAGATATTTTTAATTGTGGAAATGAAATGTCACCACAAGAAAGACTTGAAAAAATAGAAAGCCTGCAACCTCTTGTAAGAAAAATGGCACATTTTTCAATATACATGCTACTAGGAATTCTTACAATGAGTTGTGCTCTCACTTTTAAATGGAACATGGCATATAAGTTTGATTTTAGTACGATGTTTTGCTTCCTATATGCAATAACAGATGAATTACATCAAAGGTTTGTTTCTGGACGAAGTGGAAAATTTTCGGATGTATGTTTAGATACAGTAGGAGCAACTTTTGGAGTGTTATTTATTCTAATAATAGCACTAATTGTACAGAGCATAAAAAATAAGAAGAACAATAAGATTAAAACCTTATCAGATAAAAACATAGATACAAGAATAAAAAGAAAAGTGCTGTTTATTGCAAGCACAGGAGGACATCTAAATGAACTTATGCAAATAAAACCATTGTTTA
>CALXBZ010000001.1 GCA_944386665.1 uncultured Clostridia bacterium | reverse complement strand
ATAAAAAATATCAATATAAATACGAAATAATTTTTGGTACTATACTGATATTTTTATTTTTATTGTTCGCGTTCATCATCTATAGAATTTGTTCTAGGTTGCCTAGAAACTCTAGGTTGTCTAACTTTTTGCACTTCAGGAGTTCCTAAGTTTTGTGGAGTTTTATCTTTTGATCTAGTTCTTGTTACAACTTTTTGAGTTGCAATAGAAGAGCTTTGAATGTTTTTTAATGCTTCAAGAGGATCATTTTTTAATTCTCCTTCTAATTCAACATCATTATCAACTTCACCACTAGTAACTATATTTTTAAGTGTAGAGAATATATTTTCAAAAAAATCTTTTAAAAGACTAGTTTTTACTCTTTCCATTATATTTATCTTAGCCTGTTGCTAAGATATTCACCTCCAATTTATAAAATAATACTACATAAAGTATATCATAAAAAAGGAGGAAAATCAAGAATTATTCTATTTTTCTTCCTGTTTCTCTAGAATTTTCCAGTTTTGACGTTAACTTTTCGTATTCTTTACATTTTATTTTGTATTCCATTTGCATGCTTAAATATCGGTAATACATATATGCTTGCTCATATTGCATAAGAGGATTAAACATAGCATTTGGATCAATAGAAGAGTTAATATTACTAGAATCCATGCCAAAATTGCCATTCATATCATACATACCACCATTACCAAAAGGGGGCATACCAAAATAATTGTAATCCATATTTTTATCCATAATTCACATTCCTTATAAATTATTTAGGTTTTTACAAAGGATGTACCTATAAACCTATTGCTTATTACAAACATCTATAAATTGAAGTTTAATATAGGAAAAGCAGTTATTAAAATATATGTATAAGTGGATGCAATAATTCCTTGAAGTAATTTGCCATATATATATTTTTTGATAGATAAATTGGATTTTGAAATAATACTTAAAACTTGTAATAAAACAGAAATCCCACCAAATCCTAGTAAGAAAGCACATAGAATTATAGTTGTAGAAATATTTTTTGTAGCTGTTGCCGTTACAAGAGATATACCATTTGTAAGTTCTATTATCCCTGAAACTAATGGTTTCACTAAGCTTAAATCAATATTGAATAATTTAAAAATAAAAGATAAAAAAACAGAAAAAGCTTCTAATATTTTACTGGTATTTAAAATTGAGATTATCACAGAAAAAATTACAACAAATCCACCAATCATTATTAAAGTTTTACTAGACTCAACAATTGCTTCTGTAAGGATAGTACCCAAATTTTTAAAATTACAGGTAAGAGTCTTTTGTGATGAATAACTGGAATAAGATAAAGTATTTGATACATTTTTCCTTTTTGAGAATAATCCAAAAATAAATCCTACTGTAATGGCTGATAATATGTGAGTAATAAACAATAATAATCCAATTGTAGAATTTGCAAACATGCTTATTCCCACAGTTCCAATAATAAATAATGGACCTGAATTATTTGTAAAACAAAGCATTCGCTCACCTTCATCTTTAGAACACAAGCCAGCATTTCGCAAATTTGTTACGATTTTTGCTCCAACTGGATAACCACTAATTAGACCTAGTATAAAAGCATAGGCAGATTCACCAGGAACATTAAAGAGAGGTCTCATAATTTTGTTACATGATTTACTTATACAACTTATAATATCAGTACTGGATAATAGATGGGTTGCAACGAAAAAAGGAAATAAACTCGGAACAACATTATTTGCCCACAATTTTAGACCTGCTTTTGCTGCAATAAGATTACTATTAGAAAACATAACTAAACCAACAGTAAATAATACAAAGCATGAAGGAAGAATTATATCTTTAAAAGATATAACAGCAAACGTAGCTTTATTTTTCTTTTGATAAACAGCACTTAAATTATTCAAAATAAAACTCCTTTATTAAATATAGTATAAGTATATTAGTTAAATAAAAAAATATTATAAAATTTTGGTGCATGAAAAATTAAAGTAAACTAACTTATTGAAAAATGAAATAAAAACTTAATTATGATTGAAAATATTATGTTGATTATTTAAAAAAAATATGTTAATATAAAAAATACTAATAAAGTAAATAAAGATACTTAAATAGTATCTTAAAATTCATTTAGGAGAAATTATGATAGACGTTATAAAAGATACATTATTTGATGCAATTAAATTGCTACCTTTTTTATTTTTAACATACCTATTAATGGAATATTTAGAACATAAAACAGGAGAGAAAACCAAACATATAGTAGAAAAAGCAGGAAAATTGGGACCATTATGGGGAGGAATGCTAGGAATAGTTCCACAGTGTGGATTTTCTGCTGCTGCAGCCAATTTATATTCGGGTAGAGTAATTACATTAGGAACATTATTAGCAGTTTTCTTATCTACTTCTGATGAAATGTTGCCAATACTAATTTCTGAGACTGCACCAATTGAATTAATTTTAAAAATATTGTCAATAAAATTAGTAATTGGAGTATTTGCAGGTTTTCTTATTGATGGAGTATATTCTTTAATTAAAAGAAAAAATAAGATAAATGAAAATAAAGCAGAAGAAGCGATTGGGCATATGTGTGAGTGTGAACATTGTGACTGCGAACATGGGATAGTTAAATCAGCTTTAAAACACACAATTAATATCTTGTTATTTATTATATTAATAACATTTTCAATAAACACTTTAATATATTTAATAGGGGAAGAAAATGTGTCAAATGCAATTGCAAGTGTTCCTTTTGTAGGGATATTAGTTGCATCGCTATTTGGATTAATACCAAACTGTGCGGGTTCTGTAATAATAACAGAATTGTATTTATTAAAACTAATTAGTTTAGGTTCAATGATTGCAGGATTGTTAGTGGGATCAGGAGTTGGAATATTAATACTATTTAGATCAAACCATAATATTAAAGAAAATTTAAAAATTACAGGAATATTATATATAATTGGTATAATTTCAGGATTTATAATAGATTTGATATAGTAAATCATAAAGAAAAGAATGAGCTTACACTTTAATTGTGTAAGACCATTCTTTATTTTATGCCTAAAATACTTTTTGCTCTATCAACATCTTCAGTAGTTGCTGTACGAGTTCCTTCTAAAGGATATTCAAAACCAAGATTTTTCCATTTAAATTTGCCCATGTCGTGATAAGCTAGTATTTCAACTTTTTCAACAGTTTTTAATGTGGATATAAATTCTTTTAATTTTTTTAAATCATCTTCTCCGTCAGTATAGCCGGGAACTAAAACTTGTCTAATCCACATCTTTTTGCCATTGTCACTTAGATATTTTGCAAATTCTAATTCTTTTTGATTAGAAACTCCGGTTAGCTCTTTACAAATTTCATCATTTATACTTTTTATATCTAATAAAAAAAGATCTGTTAATTCAATTATTTCTTTTATTTCTGGAGTTAAATAAAATACTCCAGAAGTATCTATTGCAGTATGAATGCCTTGCTTTTTTAATTCTTTAAATAATGCTATTAAGAATTTTAAATGTAGTAAAGGTTCACCACCACTTACAGTTACTCCGCCACCAGAAGGAATCATATAATTTTTATATCTTTCTATTTTGTCCAGAACGTCTTTCACAGAATAAATAGTACCACCTTGATGACACCAAGTATCTCTATTTTGACAATATTTACATTTTAAATTACAACCTTGAGTAAAAATTACAAATCTAATACCTGGACCATCAACAGCGCCAAAAGTCTCAAAAGAATGAATAGGACAGGTTACGCTAGCTAAGTCGTTATTATTAGGATTTAAATTAGTAGTATTCATTTAATCATAACCTCCGTTAAAAAATTTAAGGGTATAAATCTATCCAAAAAATCAGTTCTCTTTGAACTAAGGAAGTACTAAAGAGAACTGAACCTTTGGAATAAAAACGTCCTAAGAGAAGCGTCTCGATTGTCTAAATTCTTTCATGAATTGTTCTATTTATTACATCTAATTGTTGTTCTCTAGTTAGTTTTACAAAGTTTACAGCATAACCAGAAACACGAATTGTAAGTTGTGGATATTTTTCAGGATGATTCATAGCGTCTATTAATAATGATCTATCAAAAACATTAACATTTATATGATGTCCTGTTTGAATAAAATATCCATCTAGCATGCTTACCAAATTATTTATTTTTGTTTCTTCATCTTTACCAAGAGTGCCAGGAGTAATTGAGAAAGTAAAAGAAATACCATCTTCTGAATACTCATAAGGAAGTTTTGCTATAGTGTTCATTACAGCTAAGGCTCCGGAACTATCTCTTCCGTGTAATGGGTTTGCACCTGGTCCAAATGGGGTTCCTGCACTTCTTCCATCAGGAGTGTTTCCAGTTGCCTTACCGTAAACTACATTTGATGTTATTGTAAGAATTGATTGAGTTGGTTTTGCGTTTCTGTATGTTTTATGACCTTCTAACTTTTTCATAAATGTTTTTACTAATTCTACAGCGATTTCATCAACTCTATCATCGTCGTTTCCGTATTTTGGAAAATCCCCTTCAACTTCATAGTCTGTTGCTAAACCTGTTTCGTCTCTAATAACTTTTACTTTTGCATATTTAATTGCAGATAAAGAGTCAACTGCAACCGAAAGACCAGCAATACCGCAAGCCATAGTGCGTAGTACATTTCTATCGTGTAGAGCCATTTCCAATGCTTCGTATGAATATTTATCATGCATATAGTGAATAGCGTTTAATGATTTCATATATATTTTTGCAACATAATCCAACATTTGGGTATATTTTGACATTACTTCATCATAATCTAAATATTCAGAGGTAATTGGAGCAAACATTGGTGTAACTTGTTTTCCAGTGTTTTCATCTCTTCCACCGTTAATAGCATAAAGTAAAGCTTTTGCAAGGTTTGCTCTTGCACCAAAGAACTGCATTTGTTTACCAATTTTCATAGCAGATACGCAACATGCAATACCATAATCATCACCTAATGTAATTCTCATTAAATCGTCATTTTCGTATTGAATAGAAGATGTAGCGATAGATATTTTTGCACAATAATCTTTAAAAGCTTTTGGTAATTTGTTAGACCACAATACTGTTAAGTTTGGCTCAGGAGCAGCACCTAAATTTTCTAGAGTATGAAGAACTCTAAAAGAGTTTTTTGTAACAAGAGTTCTACCATCAACTCCCATACCACCAATACTTTCTGTTACCCAAACTGGATCACCAGAAAATAATTCATTGTACTCAGGGGCTCTTAGGAAACGAACCATTCTTAATTTCATAACAAATTGATCCATAAGTTCTTGAACTTCTTCTTCGGTTATTATTCCAGCTTTTAAATCTCTTTCAAAGTATATATCTAAGAAAGTAGAAGTTCTTCCTAAAGACATAGCAGCACCATTTTGATCTTTTACAGCTCCTAAATATGCAAAATATAACCATTGAACAGCTTCTTTAGAGTTAGAAGCTGGCATAGAAATATCAAAGCCATATTTTTCAGCCATTTTTTTCAAATCTTGTAATGCTTTAATTTGTTCAGCAATTTCTTCTCTGTCACGAATTACATCTTCTGTAAATTCATCAACATCAAGAGTATTTAACTCATCTTTTTTCTCATTAATTAAAGCATCTACTCCATATAGAGCAACACGTCTATAATCACCAATAATACGTCCACGACCATAACCGTCAGGAAGACCTGTTAATAAATGGTGAGATCTAGCAATACGAATGTCTGGTGTGTAAACGTCAAATACACCATCATTATGGGTTTTCCTTAAGTTATGATAAATATATTCAATTTCGTCATCAACTTTATAACCATAAGATTCGCAAGACTTTTCTACAATTCTTATTCCACCATTTGGCATAATTGCTCTTTTTAAAGGTGCATCTGTTTGGAAGCCAACAATTTCTTCCAAATCCTTATCTAAATATCCTGCTTCATATCTATTTATTCCAGAAGGAGTCTTTGTATCTACATCTAATACTCCGTTTTCCTTTTCTGTTTCATATAATTTTAAAACCTTATTCCAAAGTTTTGTAGTTTTATCAGTAGCTTTTGATAAAAAACTTTCATCTCCAGTGTATGGAGTATAATTTTTTTGAATGAAATCTCTAACGTCAATTTCTTTAGTCCATTCACCTTTTGAAAAATTGTTCCATTGTTTAAATTCCATAATTTTACCTCCTTAAAATGTTTATATTTATAAACGTTCCATTATTAATATTAACATAGTAAATAAAATTTATCAATAAAAATTGTGTTAAAATATAGAATGTTTAAAAAATGTTTAAAAAAAATGAAATTTAACAAAATATTAATAGTTAGTTAACAAAAATATACCCAATATTTACGCATATTTTGTATTTTGCATAAAATATTGAGTACATCAAAATTTTTTAAAATTAATCTTCATTTTCTGCTATCACTTTTGAAAGTTTATATATTAACTTTTGCTTTTCTGGAGAACATTTTTTTAATAGATTGTTAAACTCATCATATAAATATTTTTCGTCTTTATCAGAAACTCCATTTAATATATAACCCTCAGAAGTATTTAAAATACTACAGAATTCACTTAATCTTTTTAAATTTATGTGAGAGTTTCCTCTTTCAATTCTACTAATGAAAGCTACAGAAAGATTTGCTTTTTCTGCTAATTCTTGCTGTGTTAAACCAGCTTTTAATCGAGCTTGTTTTAATCTTGAACCAATAATATGGTAATCTACTGCCATAAAATTCACCTCTTAGATAATCTAATAAAAGTTAAAATTGAGATTTTCTATGCAAACAGCGAGAAAATCTAGAATTTTTACTATAAAAAATATAACATTTATAAAATAAGTTTTACAGAAACCCAAAAGTAAAAGATAATCAATAAGTAAAATAAACTAACTATTTTGATAATTGATATTATTATGTGTCAAAAAATAAAAAATAAAACATTAAGTGAAAAGTTAAACTCAATTATAAAAATATATTGCGAAAACGCCTAGATATTGCACTTTTTTGAAAAATGTGGTAATATAAATAAGTATTTTAAATGTTTTGAGAGGAAGAAGAAGGTTGAAAAATAATTACAATTTAATTCTTTTACAACTTGATTTTAACCTTTGGAAAGGAATGTAAGAAAAAATGGAGAAAACAGTTGCTTTTTATACTCTAGGTTGCAAAGTAAATCAATATGAAACAAATGCAATGGAACAGCAGTTTATAAAAAGTGGATATAAAATAGTAAATAATATAGAAAAAGCAGAGATATATGTAATAAATACATGCACTGTAACCAACATGGCAGAGAGAAAATCTAGACAGATGTTAAGAAGAGTAAAAGAACTTAATAAATCTGCTATTTTAGTTGTTTGCGGTTGTTATGCACAAGTTGCAAAAAAAGAATTGGAAGAAATTCCAGAAATTGATATAATTTTAGGAATAAATGAGAAAAATAATATTGTAGAAATTGTAGAAAAATATATCGAAGAGCAAAGAAAATCAAAAGAGACAAATGTATCTGACGTTGCACATCAAAATGAATTTTTAGATTTTGGAGATGTAACATATACAGAAAAAAATAGAGCTGTAATAAAAGTACAAGATGGATGTAATATGTTTTGCTCATACTGCATAATACCATATGCAAGAGGAAGGATAAGAAGTAGAAAAATAGAGAATGTAGTATCAGAAATTAAAAAAATTTCAGAACAAGGAATAAAAGAGGTTGTAATAACAGGAATACACATTGCATCTTATGGAAAAGACTTTGACACAGCAGATGAAAACAAAAAGATTAGACTTATAGATTTATTAGAAGCAATTAATAAAATAGACGGAATAGAGAGAATTCGTTTAGGTTCATTAGAACCAACGATAGTTGACGAAGAATTCGCAAAAAGATTATCTAAACTAGAAAAAATATGTGACCACTTTCATTTATCTTTACAAAGTGGATGCGACGAAACTTTAAAAAGAATGAATAGAAAATATACTACGGCAAGATATAAAGAAGCAACAGATATTCTAAGAAAATATTATCCAAATGTAAGTATAACAACAGATGTGATAGTTGGTTTTCCAGGAGAAACAGACGAAGAATTTAATAGAACTTATGAATTTCTAAAGAGTGTGGATTTTTATAGAATGCATATATTTAAATATTCGCCTAGAAGAGGAACTGTTGCAGAAAAGATGCCTAAACAAGTAGATGGCAACATAAAAGAAGAAAGAAGCAGTAATTTAATAGAATTATCAAATAATAATGAAAACAGGCATAATAAAGAGTATATTGGAAAAACTGTAAATGTTTTATTCGAAGAATATGAAGATGGAGCTTATAAAGGACATACCACTAACTACATGATGGTGGAAGTGCCAGAAAAAAATAAAAAAGATGTAATAAACCACATAGAAAAAATAAAAATTATAGATACTGATGAAAAAACAAGAAATTTAATTGGAACATTTTAATTTTGAAAATGAATAACACAAGAAAGTAAAAATGTAAGATTAATGAACTTTTGGAGGCAGTATGATAAACAGAAAAGAATATAAAAATAATAGTAAATATTTTAGGGCATGTGATTTATACAGAATAAAGGCGGACCCAAGGCAAACCAGAAAGCATAACAATGGAAAAGAGCCAATTAGGTTATTATCTGAAATTTTTGTATACAAATATAACAGTATGTGAAAGATTATTAAAAATTACTCCTAATGGAGAACTTCAAGCAATAATTTCTCCAACATTGATTTTACCAAACGACGTAGAAATAAACGACGGAAAAATTAATCCAAAACAAAAAGCTTTAATAGAAAAACAAGCTCATGTAGGAGTATACCTTAAAAAGCTACAAGATAAAATGAATTTAGTTGAGCGTAGATATTTAAAAAGAAAAGAAGAATTAGATTATGATAATTAAAAGAACAAAATAAGTATTTTTGGCGAACAATATTAAAAATATAAGAAAATAATTGACAAACTTTTATTAGATGATAAAATCTATATAAATGTAAAAAATAATAAAATACATAAATAAGCGAAAAACTAAATAATGAACAAAAGTTTAAAACATTTAATAATGTAAGTAGAAAAGAAAAGAGGAAATTTAGATGAAAGCAATAGAAATAAGAAATAAATACTTAGAATTTTTTAAAAAACATGGACATGCAGTAATACCCAGTGCACCATTAATTCCAGAAAATGATCCATCTGTATTATTTACAACAGCTGGAATGCAACCATTAGTACCATATCTTTTAGGAGAAAAACATCCAGAAGGAACAAGACTTACAGATTACCAAAAATGTTTGCGTACGAATGACATAGATGAAGTGGGAGATAATAGACATTTAACATATTTTGAAATGTTAGGAAATTGGTCTCTAGGAGACTACTTTAAAGAGGAAGCTGTTGCTATGAGTTTTGAATTCCTAACAAAAGAATTAGGAATTCCAGTAGAAAAATTATCTGTAACATGTTTTGCAGGAGATGAAGATTGTCAAAGAGATAATATTACAGCAGATTGTTGGAGAAAAGCAGGAATTCCAGAAGATAGAATATATTTCTTTGGTAAAGAGGATAATTGGTGGATAGCAGGAGAAGAAGGACCTTGTGGACCAGATACAGAAATGTTTTATGATACAGGAAAACCAAAATGTTCAGAAAATTGTAATCCATCATGCGGTTGCGGAAAATATGTGGAAATTTGGAACAATGTATTTATGGAATTCTTTAAAACAAAAGATGGAAAATACACAAAGTTAAAACAACATAATGTAGACACAGGACTTGGATTAGAAAGAATGACTATGTTATTAGAAGGTAAACAAACTCCTTTTGATACGGAATTATTCAAACCTGTAATGGATAAGCTATTAGAATTAGCCCAAATAGATGATATAGCAAGTAGAAGAATAGTCGCAGAACATCTTCGTGCTAGTATGATGATAATTTTAGATGGTGGACTTCCAAGTAATGTAGATAGGGGATACATTTTAAGAAGACTAATTCGTAGAATGGTAAGACATTTAAGAAAATTACAAATAGATTTAAATGAGTTATCAAAATTAATTGAATTAAACATAGAAACATTAAAAGAAATGTATCCAGATTTATTAAAAAATAAGGAAAGAATAAAGTCTGTAATAATAGAAGAAAAAGATAAATTTGAAAAAACTTTAGAACGTGGAGAAAGAGAATTTAATAAAATAGTAAATAAATTAAGAAATGAAGGAAAAGATTTAATATCAGGACAGGATTTATTTACATTATATGAAACATATGGCTTTCCTCCAGAGGTAACAGCTGATTTAGCAAAAGAACAAAAACTAAGCATAGATAGTTCTGAATTTGATAGATTATTCAAAGAACACCAAGAAAAATCAAGAATAGGTAGTGAGCAAAAATTTAAAGGCGGCTTATCTGGAAGCGGAGAAATGGAAACAAAATATCATACAGCAACCCATTTGTTAAATGCAGCTTTAAAAGTAGTTATAGGAAAAGATGTGCATCAAAAAGGTTCAAATATAACACCAGAAAGAATGAGATTTGACTTTAGTTGTGACCATAAACTGACAGACGAAGAAAAACAAAAAGTAGAAACATTAGTCAATGAATGGATAAAACAAGCAATACCTGTAACTGTTGAAGAAATGAAAAAAGAAGAAGCCTTAAAATCAGGTGCAGAATGTATGTTTATAGAGAAATATCCAGATATAGTTACAGTATACTCAATAGGCACAGTATCAAAAGAGCTATGTGGAGGACCTCATGTAAAGAATACTAGTGAACTTGGTACATTCAAAATAAAAAAAGAAGAAGCAAGTTCAGCAGGAGTAAGAAGAATTAAAGCAATATTAGAATAATGCATGTTTGGGAACTGTCCCCAAACGTACATTTTGAAAGGATAAATATGGAAGATTGTATTTTTTGTAAAATAATAAATGGAGAAATTCCATCAGAAAAAGTATATGAAGATGAAGAAGTATTAGCTTTTAAGGACATAAATCCAGCAGCACCAATACATGTATTGGTAATTCCAAAACAACACATTGAAAATGTGCTAGAGATAAAACCAGAAAACAAGGAAATAATTGCAAATATATTTTTAGCGATTAATAAAATAGCAAAGCAACTAGGAATAGAAAAAGATGGATTTAGATTAATTAATAATTGTGGAAAGGACGCTGGACAAGAAGTAATGCACTTACACTTTCACTTATTAGCTGGAGGAAAAATGGGACCTAAAATTGTATAGCTAAATAAAATTAAAAACATATATGCAAAACAGAAGAAATATGGTATAATTGTATTAATGATGAAATTGTACTATTAGGAGGAAATAATGGAAGAAAAAAAATACGGTAAAGTATTAACCATAATATTAATTATAGTTGTAATAGGCGTTTTAATACTACTAAGCTTTCTAGGTTTTGATGTATATAAAAAATTTGAGAATAAAAAAGAAAGTGAAGAAATGATAGCAGAATTTGAAAATTCTATATTAAATATCGTTAACGACAATCAAGATAATACAAACACAGAATTACCAAATGTAGAGGCGCCATCAACAGAGAATAACAATAATATAAATGAGAATCCTGGAACAACACCTACAAAACCACAATATCAAGGTAAATACAACATGGAAGGAATAATTGAGATTCCAGCAATAAATTTAAAATATACAATATTAGAAAAAGCGACTCCTTCATCAATAGAGGTGGCTGTTGCTATAATGTATAGTGAAAATGGTTTAAATAAGCCAGGAAACACCGTTATAGTAGGACATAATTATAGAAATGGAGATTTCTTTGGAAACAATGATAGATTAAAAGTGGGAGATAAAGTATACATAACAGATAATTCCGGTACAAAAATCAAATATAATATATATAACATATATGAAACATCACCTGATGATAGTGATTTTATAGTACGTGAAACAAATGGAAAAAGAGAAATTTCTTTATCAACTTGTACAGATAATTCTAAAGGAAGACTTATAATTTGGGCAGTAGAAGAATAAAAATAAAAAAATAATAAAAAATTACATATATTTATTGACAAAACCATATAATATGAGTTAAAATAAATAATGCATTTGATTGAAAGATTAAATGTATTGTTTAATGGTGGATTTAGCGTAGTTGGTTAACGCGTCAGTTTGTGGCACTGAAGACCGTGGGTTCGAGTCCCACATTCCACCCCACTATATAATGGGCTGTAGCCAAGCGGTAAGGCACATGACTTTGACTCATGCATGCGCTAGTTCGAATCTAGCCAGCCCAACCAAAATTTCTAGTTTAGTTTTTACTGAACTAGAAATTTTTTTATTATGTTAAAATTTAAGATAAGAATCAAGAATTATGTAAAGTTGACTTATTATTACAATTTTGGTATAATAATATAAATTTTGAAATTGTTATAAAAATAGTATTATGGAGGAAAAACATGATAGATTTACATATGCATACCAATAATTCTGATGGAGCAGATACTACAGAAGAACTACTACGAAAAGCTGAAAAATTACAATTAAAATATATTTCAATTACAGACCACGATAATTGTCATGCTCATGAAGAAATAAAAGAATTAGATGTAGAAAAAATATACACCGGAAAAATTATTACAGGAATAGAAATTAAATGCATATACAATAAGAAAACTATAGAAGTGCTAGGATATAAATATAATTTAGAACAAATGAGCAAATGGGTAAAAGAATTTTATAAAGATAAGTCAAAAGAAAAATTACAATTAAAATATTTCAATAAAACATATGATGCTTGTAAAGAATTAGGATTCAAATTAACGGATAAAGATAAGATAGATTGGGACCCTAAGAAAGATTGGGCAAGTTTTACAATATATACAGATTTAAAAAAATACAAAGAAAACGAAGGAGTATATGCACAAGATATATTAAATGACTTCACAACATTCAATAAAAAATATTGTGGTGACCCTAATACAACACTATATATTGATAAGAGTGAAGATTACCCATCTCTAGAAGTTGCTATTAAAGCAATAAGGGATGCTGGAGGTCTTGTGTTTATGCCACATATGTTTATATACAAGTCTATCAAAAATAAGGAAGAATTTATTAATGATATAATAAATAATTATGATATTGATGGATTGGAATGTTATCATAGTGAATTTTCAGAAGAGGAAATAAAATATCTCTTAGACTTAACGGAAAAAAGAAAACTGTTAAGAAGTGGTGGAAGCGATTACCATGGAATAAATAAAAAAGATATAGAAATGGCTATAGGAAAGGGCAATTTGAAAATTCCAGATTCTTTGGTTGAAAATTGGATATAGGTGAAGTGTATGAAAGAAAGTGATGTTGAAGTACTAGAATACATAAAACAATTGAAAATTTCAAATTTTATAAAAAAGAATAGAAATATGAGTAAAATAAAATTGAGAGAAGAAATAGAAAAAATTATAGAACAATATGATGTTAAAAAAATAAAGGATAATTAAATACAAAAAATAAGAAAAGGATATTAAAATGGTAGATTATTGGAAATACAAACTAACACAAGAAGACATAGATATAGGAATATCGGATTTTTTTACACAAATTTTAATAGAAGCAAGAAGACAGAAGAAAACAGCAAGAAGTATAGAAGATTTATCTTCAGACAATCCAACAATTGAATATTTGGTTGGACAACCAGGTGCAGGAAAGACTAATTTAGGAAGATGTATTGGTGAAAAATACCAAAGAAATGGCGAATGTGTATTAGAAGTTGGTGCAGATAAAATTGCTACATATCATAAATATTATGATGAGTTAATACAGTTACTACCAAACGAATGTTATACAATTTCAAGAGAATTTGTAAAAGTTGCTAGTCCACATATTTATCAAACTATAAGAGATAATAGAATAAACATAATAAGAGAAATTTCCTTAACAAAAGGAGAAAAAGATTATAATGGAATAGAAGCCTTTAAAAAGCAAGGCTATAGAGTAAGAATTAATGTTATGGCAGTTGATAAATATGAGAGTTTCTTATCATGTATAGAAAGAGATATAAAACTATTAGAATTAGGATATGATCCAAGACCAGTAGAAAGACATAACCATGATAGAATGTATTATCCATTCTTACAAGAAATTGCAGAAATATCTAGAAGAGGATTATGTGATGAAGTAAATGTATATGCTAGAGGCAGGTCAATTAACATGCCAGCACTAATATACACTACAGGCGAAACTAGATATGCTAATGCTTGCGATGCAGTTGCTAAAGCAAGAGAAAATGAACATAAAAGAATAATGAGTGAACCTGTAAAATATTTAGCAAGAATAAAAATGGCAAGAGAGAAAATTAACATTCTATTATCACAAGAAACCATGAGAAAAAAATTTATTTCCCAACTAGCCGAACTAGAAAGAGAATTTGTAAACGAGTTATCATTTGACAGAAATAATAATAGTGATGGAAATATTGAATTATAAAAATATATTAATTAAATTAAAAGCTATGAAGTGTTGAAATATCAATACTTCATAGCTTTTTTGATATAAAGTAATACAATAGTCATGTAAATTTCGACATTTATAGAACTTTTTCGTTTTGAATAAAAAGTATGGACATAAAAAAAACGGTATGCTATTATTAAGGAAACAAATGAAATAGGAGGATATGTAATAATGTTTTGTAACAAATGTGGAAATGAAATAAAAGAAGGAGAATTATTTTGCCCTAAATGTGGCAATAAGATTGAAGAAGAGGGCACACAGAATAAGAACACAGAACAAGAACACAGAAAAAAAACAAACAAAAAATTAACAATTATATTAATTGTAATTATTGTATTATGTGTTATTGCGTGTGTAGCATTAGGCGTTTTTCTACTATCAAATAAAGACAATAAGAATGAATCAATACTGCAAATTGGTGCAAATGGACAAGTGGTAAGCACTAAAACATTAAGTTTTTCTAACATGAAAAGCGGAAATAAAAATTTAAAACTAGATGATACACAATATGACGTTTTAAGATATTTTGATAATAATTATATTTATGTATATAAGTCTGAAGACTTGCAACGATATCCTAAGGTATACCAAGATGCACAAGTAAAAATAGATTGCGTAATAAAGAAGGTAATAAAATCTACAAATGATGAATTTATATGCATGGGAGTAATAGGATATGAAGGATTTGACTCGCCAGAGGGAGAGTTAGAAAGCTATGAAGAATCAGAATTATTTGTAATTAAAAGCAAACAGTTAGATGAAAGATATATAAAGGATGACGAGATAATAGTATATGGTATATATACTGGAGTTGAGGAATTTGAAGTTAATGGAAAGACATATACAGTTCCAGTAATAAATTCAATATATTCATACGACATAGCAAAAGAGAGAAGATTTAATTTGGATGATATTACAAAAGTTGCAAAATACATATTTGGAAATGATATAAAAATTACGGAACCAGCGGATACACAAGCATATGGATATTCTGCTGCAGACCCAATGTATATTGTAACTTTAGATAATCAAACAAATGCCAACTTTAAGGAATTTGCAATGTTAAGGGAAATAGGATATATAGGATATACAAGTAAAGATTTTGTACCAATTAACAAACATTTATTTATATCAGCAGATTTTCAACATTTTATTGTAACAACTCATGAAGAAAGCACAAAGAAATTATATATGGATTATTATGACAAAGATTTTAATAAAATATGGGGAAGAGAATTTGATTATAAATCTTCTGATTTTGACATATATAGCACTCCTATGGACTATACTGCATCTCAACTTTCCGTAGTTATAGACAATGATTTATATTTAATAGATTTGACGACAGGCGAAAATGTAATAGAACCTGTACTTGTAGGAAATAAAATAGCAATATCAATGTTATCAGATAGAATATTACTAATAGGTAATGACAATAAAGATGCAATAATGATGGTTGACTATAAAGGAAATGTAATAAAAAAAATGAATGCAGATACAACAATGGATTCAATTTACAGTGCAGATATGCAAATAGTAAATAACAGAATAGTTATTATATTAAGTGGAAGTAAAGAACTAGATTATTATACAGAATATAGTAATACAGAATATCTAAAAAAATATATAGTACTAGATAGTGAAGGAAATGTCGAACTATCAACAAAAGATACTAATGAATATTAAATGAATACGAAAAGAATGTTCTAAAATAGAAACCAAAAAATCCAGCTCAATCTGTGGGAGCTGGATTTTTTGTATAAAATTTGCGAACTAATTAGCAACATCCACCTACGTTATTTTGCCCACAACAGCAACATATAATAATTAATATGATGAAAATCCAAATACAACTATTACCTCCGAAACAACCACAATTGTTTCCACAGCATCTATTATTGTCTGGCATTTAATTCACCTCCTTTATATTAAGTACTAATTGCAATTATTTACTAACAACAAGAGTTGTTACATATGTTTCCGCATCCACAGCAGAATAACAATAAGAACAATATTATGAACCAAAGAAGTTCACTATTACAACAATTTCTTCCCATTTGAATTACCTCCCTTTGTAAAGATAATAAATAATTTATTAATCTTTCGTATGATATATATTATTCAAACCTAAAATATGTGTTACAATTTATAAACATTTAAAATTAAAAAGAAATTTTGCAAAAAACTATACAAAGAAATATAATTAATGATATAATCTACAAAGAAGTAGTGGACAAAAGAGTGAAAGGGATAAAATAATGGGAAAAATAGTTTTATTAGATGATTTAACAATAAATAAAATAGCTGCAGGAGAAGTTATTGAAAGACCAGCATCAGTTGTAAAAGAAGTTATGGAAAATTCAATAGATGCTGGTGCAACAGCAATAACTGTAGAAATAAGAAACGGTGGAATTTCTTATATTCGTGTTACAGATAATGGAAAGGGAATAATGCAAGATGACTTAGAAATTGCATTTGAAAGACATGCTACAAGTAAATTACGAAATGCGGAAGATTTAGATGGAATAAAATCTATGGGGTTTAGAGGAGAAGCTTTAGCAAGTATTGCATCTATTGCTAAAGTAAGCTTAGTATCAAAAACAGCAGATAGTGAAAATGGCTATGAGGTAATAGTTGAAGGAGGAAAAATATTAAGCAAAAATGAAACTGGATGCCCAAATGGTACAAGCATAACAATAGAAAACCTATTCTATAACACTCCAGTTAGATATAAGTTTTTAAAAAAAGATTTTACAGAATCTGGATATATTGAAGATGTTGTAACAAGAATTGCTTTAGTACACCCAGAAATCTCTATAAAACTAATAAACACAGGAAAAACGGTAATACAAACATCTGGAAATGGAGATATAAAACCAGTTATATATAATATTTATGGAAAAGAAATTGCAGATAATCTAATAAATATAGAATATACATATGAAGATATTTTGGTCAAAGGAGTTATTGGAAAACCTGTAATATCAAGATCAAATAGAAGCAATCAATTGTTTTTTGTAAACAATAGATTTGTAAAAGATAAGACTTTATCAGGTGCTGCAGAACAAGCTTTTAAAGGTTTTGTAACAATTGGAAAACATGGATTTTTAGTACTGAATATAGAAGTGGATCCAAGAAAAGTTGATGTTAACGTGCATCCTGCAAAATTAGAAGTTAGATTTCAAGAGGAAACTAAAATTTTTAAAGCAATTTATCATTCAATAAGAGAAGGATTAATAAATGGAGATCTTGTAGCAGATACATCTAGTATAGATAAAATAGATAGTGAGAAAACAAAATATAATACAGAAACCATAACAGAGAATCCTAAAATAGAAAAAGTAAATGATACTAATTTTAGAGATATATTAAATCCTAGTGTTAAGCAATATTCTCAAGATATAACAGACAACATATACAAAAAGGATGAACAACAGATACAAGAAAACGAAAAAAAGAATGAAGAAGCTTTTGAAGATGTAATGTTTAAATTGAAAAGAATGCAAAACATTATAGAAAATGTTAATACAAATGTAAAAAAAGAAAATACAGAAATAAAAGATACTGAAATGCAAAAAGAAAATGAAACAACTACTGAGTTTTTAGAGATGTATGAAAAAAATTTTGGAATAGCGACTAAGAAAAAAGAAGAAACAGTAGAGGATGAACTAAATATTGAAAAAGAGTTTAAGCCAATTAATGAACAAGATAATGTTTCCGTGTTTGAAAACGAAAGCAAATATTTAACCAAACCAATATATAAATTTGTTGGAATTGCATTTAATACCTATATAATAATAGAAATGAAATCAGATTTATACATAATTGATCAACATGCTGCACATGAAAGAATTATGTATGAAAAAATAAAAGAAAACTATTACAATAACAATACAAAAAATTCTCAATTGATGTTACTTCCAGACATAATAACTTTAACTCATAAGGAAATGGAAATATACAAAGACAATAGAGAAATGTTCAGAAGAGCAGGATTTATGGTAGAAGAGTTTGGAGAAAACACTATAAAATTAAGTGGTGTACCAGACGTATTAATTGATTTGGAAACTAAAGAACTATTTTTAGAAACTCTTGACGAAATAAATACAGTTGCAAGAACTGCAAAACAGGAAATAGAGGAAAAATTTATTGCAACAGTAGCATGTAAAGCTGCTGTTAAAGCACATATGGCGTTAGCAACAGAGGAAGTAACACAATTGCTAGACAGATTATTACAATTACCTAATCCTTTTACATGTCCACATGGAAGACCAACCGCAATAAGAATGACTAAAAATGATATAGAAAAGAAATTTTCTAGAAGATAACAAGTATAAGTAGAAACAAAAATAGAAAGGAATAAATTTAAAATGAGTAACCTAATAATTTATTTATTTATATTAATTGCAAATGTAGTAGCAATACTCTTAATATATCATTCTTTTGACAGAAATATTGAGAAAACAAAAAAATTACTATATACAATGATTTCAATGGGACTAATATACATATTAGTATTAATAATATACTTCTTTAGCTCTATAGGATTAGACAAAGAAACAACAAAAAAAGCAAAAGATATGATAATATTTTCCTTTGTTCCAGTCAACGCCATTATACTAGTACCATTTTTATTAAGATCATTTAAAAAAGGCAAAGATAGAGAAATAACAACAGAACAATTAAACAAAAGAGCAATAGTTGTTGTTATTATAGGAATTGCATTAATAATAGGTGAATTCTTTTACTTTAGAAAAATTGAAAAAGGAATAATCAACATGATAAACGAACAACAAACTAAGAATATTAAGCAAGAGACATTAGAAAATAATGAAATACAAAATGGAACAATATTAAATGAAATTACAGAAAATGTGTTAAATGAAGAAAAGAATGAAATATCAGAAAATACAACTAAAAATGAAATAGTAAATAATACTATTAGTAATGTAGAATAATGAAGGAAATAAATTATGCAAAAAGTTATAGTTATATGTGGGCCTACCGCAAGTGGAAAAACAGCGTTATCCATCGAATTAGCTAAAAAAATAAATGGTGAAATTGTTTCAGCAGATTCAATGCAAATATATGATGAAATGAGTATTGGAACAGCTAAACCAGACAAAGAAGAAATGCAAGGTATAAAACATTATTTAGTAGGAACTGTATCACCATCAAAAAGATATAGCGTTTCGGAATATAAAAAAGATGCAATATGTGCTATAGAAGAAATAATAAGCAATAAGAAAAGTCCCATAGTGGTGGGAGGAACAGGTTTATATGTAAATTCGTTAATATATGGAATAGACTACCCAGAAATAGAAACAGATTTAAAATATAGAGCAGAATTAGAAGAAATGGCTAATGAAAAAGGCTTAGAATATTTGTATAAAATGGCTAAAGAAATAGATGAAGAAGCCATGAAAAATATAAGTGTTAATGATAAAAAAAGAATTATAAGAGTCTTAGAAATATACAAAGAAACAGGAAAAACAAAAACTGAATTAGAAATAGAATCAAGAAAAAATGGTATTCCATATGAATATAAAGTATTTGCTATAAACATGCCAAGAGAAATTTTATATGATAGAATTAATAAAAGAGTAGATATAATGATTGGAAAAGGGCTAATTGAAGAAGTGGAACAATTATATAGTAAGTATGGAAAACAACTATGCACAGCAGCACAAGGAATAGGCTATAAAGAAGTAATAGACTACTTAAATAAAGAAATTACGAAAGAAGAAATGGTAGAAAAAGTGAAAATGGAGACAAGAAGATACGCAAAAAGACAATTAACATGGTTTAGAAAAATACCTAATATAACTTGGCTAGATGGACTAAATAATATGCAAAATAATGTAAATATTATTTTGGAGGGAATAAAGAGTGAATAAAAAAACAAAAGTACCTAACGAAGAGGTACGTCAAAAAAATAACAAAATAAAATTTAATATAAAATTGTTAATTACAATTATATTAATAGTGATTATACTTGCTTATGCTATATATGGAGCCATTAAACTTGTAAAAAATCCAACCAATACATTTATAGTGACTAATGGAAAAATATCTCAAGAAGAAAATGCAATAGGTTACATTGTTAGAGAAGAAACTGTTGTTAAAGGTCAGAATTATAAAAACGGTATGGTAAAAATAAAAAGTGAAGGAGAAAAAGTTGCAAAAGGAGAATCGATATTTAGATATTACTCATCAGGAGAAAATGATTTAAAAACAAAAATTGCAGAGCTTGATACAAAAATACAAGAGGTTATGCAAAATGAGCAAAGTGTATTTACAAGTGATATAAAACTGTTAGAGACTCAAATAGAAAAAGAATTAAATTCGGTTTACCAAGTAAACAACATACAAAAAATTCAAGAGTACAAAAAAAATATAAACTCAAATATATCAAAAAAAGCCAAAATATCGGGAGAACAGAGCCCATCAGGTTCGTACTTAAAACAATTATTATCGGAAAAAGAAGAATATGAAAATAGACTTAATGCAGATGCTGAATACATAGTAGCATCAGAACCTGGAATAGTTTCTTATAGAGTGGATGGACTAGAAGAAACATTAAAAACAGATAATTTTGCAAACCTAGATAAAGAATTTTTAGAGAATTTAAATATTAAAACAGGTCAAATAGTAGCAAGTAGTGAAGAAGTAGGAAAAATAATAAATAATTTTCAATGTTATATAATATTTAATTCTAGCTCAAATGAAGCTAAAGATACCAAAATAGGTAATACAATTAAAATAAGATTGCAAAATGCTGATATAGTAAATGCAAGCGTTGAAAATATAATAGAAGAAACCGATGGAAGTAGAACAATAACCATTAAAATTACAGATAACGTAGAAAAGATAATTGCATATCGAAAAATTTCTTTTGATATAATTTGGTGGGATGCAGATGGATTTAGAATTCCAAATGATGCAATAAAAGAAGAAAATGGTTTATCATATGTGGTTAGAAACAGAAATGGCTATTATAATAAAATGTTAGTAAAAATATTAAAACAAAATGACGAATATTGTATTGTTAAACAATATAAAAGTGAAGAATTAAAAGAATTAGGATTTAGCAATACACAAATATATAATATGAAAAACATTGCATTGTATGACGAGATAGTAATAAATCCAACTGATGAACAAATGTTACAATAATATTACAAAACACTTAAAATAAAATTACAATACAAAAAAACTATTGACAATAATTAAAAAAAGATAGATACTATAGCTAGTAATTTACATAGGACGATAAATATTAGGAGGTTTATAATGTCAGGAGCTATAATGAATAAAATTTGGGGAGCATTTGGAATGGACTCAAATGAAGAAGAACAAGAAGATTATGAAGACTTCAATGAAGAAGTAGAAGAGGAAGATAATAGAGAAAATAAAATTTGGGGAAGACGCACTAAAGTAGTAGCTATGCCTCAACCACAACAAGTAAAAATGGTTATTTCGCAACCAACTACTTTTGAACAAGCAGAGGATATATGCGATTTATTAAAAGAGAAACAATCTGTAATAGTAAACTTGGAATATGTAAACAAAGATATTGCAAGAAGAATTATTGACGTTGTTAGTGGTGCTGTTCATGCTTTGGATGGACATATACAAAAAGTATCAAATTCAATATTCTTAATTGCACCATATAACTACGATATAACAAATGAGATGGCAAGAGAGGAAATAAAAAACAAGCTATCTGTTTCTTGGTTGAAAAACAATGGAAATAACTAGTCAATATATAATTTAGGAGGAATAAAAATGATTACACCATTAGAAATAGAAAACAAGAAATTTTCCAAACAAATGATGAATGGATATAGTGTAGAAGAAGTTGATGATTTTTTAGATGATTTAACAGCTTGCTATGAAAAATTATATAAAGACAACAGTGAAAGCCAAGATAAAATATCAGAATTGCAAGGAAAGCTTGAACATTATAAACAAATAGAAGGAACACTAAACAATACACTTATAATGGCTCAATCAACAGCAGAAGATATAAAAAATGTAGCAAAACAACAAGCTGACCAAATTGTAAAAGATGCAGAAGCTGAGTCTAAGCAGTCATTAGCTACATTAGAACAACAAATATTAATAAAGCAAAAAGAACTAGAAGATTTACAAAAACAATTTGATGTGTATAAAGCAAAAATGGAATCTTTACTAATATCACAATTAGAATTAATAAAAGAAGTTAATAAAGGTCAAGAATAAGAATCAAAAGCTAAATTACATACAAACTAAAGAAAAAAGATTTGGAATGTTTTCCAAATCTTTTTACTTACTTTTAAGAAAGAATAATTTGCAAACTAAAAATTACAAAAAGAAGAAAAATGTTACAGCACTATTAAATGTATATTACAATTGCATTATAAATCTTGACATATGAAAAAAAATATATAAAATAGATATATAAAGTTATCATTAATATCTGCTATTATCTACCAATATAAGCAGTTGGAGGAAGAATACACATGAGAGTAATAAGCGGAACAGCTAGAGGCACAACACTACATTCTATTGATAACATAAGCACTAGACCAACTTTAGATAGAGTTAAAGAATCACTTTTTAATATAATACAAAACAAAATTGAAGATTCAACTGTACTAGATTTATTTGCTGGAAGTGGTGCTATAGGAATAGAATTTTTAAGTAGAAGAGCAGAAAAAGCTTATTTTTGCGATGTTTCTATAAAGGCAATAGAAATGATAGAACAAAATTTAAACAAGACAAAATTAAAAGAAAAAGCAGAGGTATTTAATAAAGATTACCTTAAATGTATTGAAGAACTAAAGAACATACAATTTGATATTATATTTTTAGATCCACCATATAAAGAAAAATTCTCAATAGAAGCTTTGAAAAGAATTAATGAAGCGAAAATGCTAAAAAATGGTGGAATAATTATAATAGAAACAGATGAACCAGAAAGAGATCTAAAAGAAATAAGTAACATAAATATTGATTACAAAATATATGATTTAAGAAAATACGGAAGAGTATCCTTGATATTTCTTAAATGAAAGGGGAAAACATGGAAATATTTACATTGTTAGAAACAATTGAAGATATGTTAGAAAATAGTAAAGAAGTGCCTTTTACCCATAAAGCAATTATCAACAAAGAAGATTTATTAGAAATAATAAAAGAGATAAGGTTGAAACTGCCTGAGGAATTAAAACAAGCTAAAGTAATTAAAGAAGAACATGATAGAATTATAAGTAAAGCTAATGAAGAAGCAAGCGAGATAGTGAAAGAAGCAGAAAATAGAATAATATCTATGATAGATGAACATGAAATCACTAAAAAAGCTTATGAGCAGAAAAGCAAGATTATTGAAAATGCTAACGATATGGCCAGAGAAATTTCTAGTGGAACAAAGGCATATGCTGATAGCATTTTGGCAAGTGTACAAGTAACCCTAGAGGATGCTTTGAAAGTAATTGAAAACAATAGAAAAGAAGTAAAATAATGGGGCTAGTGTAGCTCTATTATTTTCTTTATGAAGGGAAAATAATGAATAACAAACTATTCAAGTTTTATTATTTTTCTATGTACTTTTTTATTGTTTTGTTATAAAATGGTTACATATAATAATGGAACGAAGAAGGATAAAAACAAAGGGGGAAAACATGGCAAAAAGAGGAAGAAAGAAGAAAAAGCAAGTAAATATAAATGTAGTTATTGCTGTAATGATAATAGCAAGTATATTACTAGCAGTTTTAATATACACAAATTCAGGATTTATTGGCGAACATTTAAGCCCTTTTCTAGGTGGAATAATGGGATATGTGAAATATATATTACCTGTAGGTGTTTTTGCAATGGCAATTTATATTGCATATCAAGGGGAAGCTTCGTGGTCTAGGAAAATTGTGCAGTTTTCCGTATTATTGTTATGCTTCTCAATCATAATGAATGTATATGAAATTTATCAAAAAGAGGTGCAAATAGAAGGAAAATCAATGCAAGAGATTATAAGTCAGTTTTATGAACTTGGCACCAAAGGAGCTGGAGGAGGAGCTATAGGAGCTGTGGCTACTATTCCTTTAATAATGCTATTTGAAAAAGTAGGTACCATTATAATAGCTTTAGGAGGAATTATAGCTCTAAGTGTATCTATGTTTGGAATTGATTTGGTAAATAGAATTTCGTATTTTATAGAAGAGGCAGAACATAAAAAAGAGATTAAGAAACAAATACATAATAGAATTGAAGATGATGATAACGATAAAATAATAGGAATTAATGATAGAAAAGAAACAAGTAAAGAAAGAAAATTAAGAGAAAAATTAGAAAAAGAAAAAGCTGCATTAGATGTAGAACAATTACAGATTAATTTAAATGGTAAAGAAATAGAAAAATCAAAATTATTTGATGTAGAAAAAGAAGTAAAGAAAAATAAAAAAGAAAAGGAAAAAGAAGAACCAACACAGGCTCCAGAATTTATTGAAGACACATTGTTTAAACAACAAGAAGAGAAAAAAGAAGATAAAACTAAGCAAGTGTTACAATTAGAACATACACTTACTGTTGAAGATGAAAATTACGAATTCCCACCATTAACTTTACTAAGTGAGGGAGAAGCAAAAGGCATTAAAGGTGGAAAAAGGGCTTTAGCTGATACTGCTTCAAAGCTACAAAAAACTTTGTACAGTTTTGGCGTTTCTGCAAAAGTAGAAAATGTGTCTGTTGGCCCTGCCATAACAAGATACGAATTAAAGCCAGCAGAAGGTGTACGTGTAAGCAAAATTGCTAATTTAGCCGATGATATTGCACTAAATTTAGCTGCTAAAACAATTAGAATAGAAGCTCCAATTCCAGGAAAGCAAGCAGTTGGAATAGAAGTTCCAAATGAAGAAAGCGAAGTTGTGCATTTAAGAGATATATTAGAAAATGAAAAATTTAAAGAACACAAATCTAAACTTGCATTTGCATTAGGAAAAGATGTTTCAGGAGATTCAATAGTAACTGATATAGCAAAAATGCCACATGTTCTGATTGCAGGTGCAACTGGATCTGGAAAGAGTGTTTGTATAAATACATTAATTTCAAGCATAATATATAAAGCAAAACCAAGCGAAGCAAAACTTATAATGATAGATCCAAAAATAGTTGAATTATCAGTATATAATGGAATACCACATTTATTAATTCCGGTAGTAACAGATCCGAAAAAGGCTGCAGGAGCGCTTGCTTGGGCTGTTCAAGAAATGGAAAATAGATATGCAATGTTTGCTGCTAAAGGTGTAAGGGATCTAAAAGGCTATAATGAAGCTGTGGAGAAAGAAGATAATTTTGGAAAATTGCCACATATCGTTATAATAATTGATGAGCTTGCAGATTTAATGATGGTTGCAAAAGGTGATGTTGAAGATGCTATTTGTAGATTAGCACAAAAAGCTAGAGCTGCTGGTATGCACTTGGTAATTGCAACGCAACGTCCATCAGTAGATGTAATTACAGGATTAATTAAAGCAAATATTCCATCAAGAATTGCTTTTGCAGTATCATCTCAAGTTGACTCTAGAACAATATTAGATCAAGTTGGAGCAGATAAATTATTAGGAAAAGGAGATATGTTATTTTTCCCAACAGGAGCTCCAAAGCCAGTTAGAATTCAAGGAGCTTTTATCTCAGATAAAGAAGTTGAAAAAGTAGTAAACTTTATAAAAGCTAATGGAGGAGAAACTACATATAGAGAAGATATAACAGAATACATAGAAAAGGCAAATAGCACAGACAAAGAAATTGATGAAGGAGCCTTAGATAGTGATGATGAAACAGATCCACTATTAAATGATGCAATAGAAACAGTAATCGAAACAGGACAAGCGTCTACCTCTTTTATACAAAGAAAATTTAAAGTTGGATACGCAAGAGCAGGAAGAATAATTGATCAAATGGAGGAAAGAGGCATAATTTCTGGATACCAAGGAAGCAAACCAAGGGAAGTTCTTATGACTAAAGATCGTTGGGACGAACTAAATTCTTAATAAGAACATTAGTAAAGCACAAATGAAAATAAACTAATTAGCAACAATTTTTTCCAACCAGATTTGTGCATTATGGAAGGAATGAAATATGAAAATATTTTCAAAAATGACATCTAATGAATACAATAATAGATTAGAAAAAATACTAGATAATAAGACTTATGATGAAGATGTAAAAAACTTATTACTAAGTATGTTGTACAAAATTGAAAATGGATATAATGATTATACTAAAGTTAAAGTTAAAGCTATTCCAAAAGAAAACTTTATGGAAAAAATATTAAAAATTATAGAAGAACAATGCTTTGACATTAAAATTGTTACACCAAAAACAGAACTAAGTAAGCCTCTAGAGCAAGAAAATAAAATTTGCAAAATAGATGTAGATAGAGGCTCTATTTTGGTATATGCAAATGAAGAAGATTTATTATATTCATTAATAGAAATGAATCTTTTACAAGAAGAATACAAAAAAGTACATGAATTAAAAAATTCAAATAAAGAATATTATGAAGACGCAATTAAAGAATTTGTAATAAAAGGAATATGCCTAAATGAGAGTGAGCCAATAAGAGATTTTGATGGCTGGTCATGGAATAATAATATAAAAAATATAGAAAATATTGAATATAATTTGATTTTTCAAAATATTATGATGCTAAATATAAATGTAGACAATCCTGAATTTTACAATAAAAACTTTGAAAAGGCTATTCAAGATTCAAAAACTTTTGAAAAATATATGTATATTATTATATTAACTTTGGTTTCTGAACAAAATGAACATGTCAAAACAAATATACAAAATAAATTAAATGAACTTTCTGAATTATTAAAATTAATGGAAAATAAGAAAAAATTTTTAGATAAAATTTCAGAAAATAAGAAAAATATATTCAATGAAATAAAAAAAATAGACGAAACGATAAACGATAAAGAAAAGTTAAGAAAAGAATATGATAAAAGAAATGCAAAATTGCCAAATAATAAAAAAATTTTTAGTGTGAGTTATTTATTGGACATATTAGCAAAAGAAAGAGAAGAAAAATTAAAAGAAATAAAGAGAATAAATAACTTTTTAGACCCAAGTAAATTTGTAAAACAAAAACAAAAAATAGAAAATGAAAATGATTTACTAAAAAATGTAGTAGAAAATTTGAGTAATGTAGAATCTAAAAAACAAACTATGATTAATTTACAATTAGAATTTTTAAATAGATTTGAGAAACAAATAGAACAAAACTCAAATAATAAAGATTACCTTGAAAAGTTAATATATGAGTTTAGATATTATTGTCTAATTCCTATATATCAAAGAAATACTATAAGTGATGTAGAAAAATTACAAGAATCAATAGAAAAAGTTATGAATAGTATAATTGATAATTGCATAGATAAAGAAATAATAACTAATTTTTCTGATAGCGCAAGTTTGTGTTACAATATATTAAAATATGCATTTATTACAAAAATAATAAATTTAAAAGAAGTACAAATAAAAATAAATAAAATAAAAACAGAAAAATATGTAAACGAAACAAAATACTATATATCAATAAGTGTATGTGATTTAAAAGAACTAGAAAATGTGTATAATGAGGTAGTTTACAATTTAGACCTATTAAATGTTAAAACGAATAAGAAAATTCCATTGTTTCTTAAATTCTAAAAAAATGAATTTTTAATGCATTATATGAATTTTAGATAAATTACTAAAATTGCAGTTGAATTATATACGTAAGATGAAAATAAGAAAGGAGAAAATGCGTATGAATATAACTTTTTTAGGAGCAACTAAAATGGTTACAGGCTCTAACTTTTTGGTAGAAGGAGCAGGAAAAAAATTCTTAGTTGATTGCGGAATGTATCAAGGAAAAGCAACAGATGAAATGGAAAACGAAGCCCCATTTTTATATGATGTAAATGATATAGATTTTATGTTATTAACACATGCTCACATAGATCACTCAGGAAGAATTCCAAGATTATATAATGAAGGTTTTAGAGGAAAAGTATATGCAACAAAAGCAACATGTGATTTGTGTTCAATAATGTTGCCAGATAGTGGTCACATACAAGAGCAAGAAAATGAATGGAAAAATAATAAAAGAAAAAGAAAAGGAGAAAAGCAAAAACCTCCACTATATACGGCAGAAGATGCTATTAAATGTTTGGAAATATTTGAGCCAGTAAAATATGACGAAATAATAGATATAGACGAAAATATACATGTAAGATTTAATGATGCAGGACACATGTTGGGCTCTGCAATTATAGAAGTATGGGTAAACGAAAACGGAAAAACAACAAAAGCTGTATTTACAGGTGATTTGGGCAATAATGATATTCCACTTTTAGCATCTCCTACAATGATAGAGGATGCGGATTACTTAATAATGGAGTCTACATATGGGGATAGACTTCATCTTAGAAATGATGAAAAAGCAGAAACATTTTTAAATATTGTATCAGAAACATTAGATAATGGTGGAACAGTTGTAATACCTTCTTTTGCTGTTGGCAGAACACAAGAAATATTGTATGAGCTAAATATGATAAAAGAAGAAAGAAGCAAAGACGAAAAATTTCAAGAAGAGTATGAAAAGCTAATGAAAGCACCTGTATATGTAGATAGCCCTCTTGCAATATCTGCAACAGAAATATTTAAAGAAAATGAAGATTTATTTGATGACGAAACAAAAGAAATAATGAAAAGAGGAGACAATCCACTAGAATTTTCTGGACTTAAATTTACAAGAACAGCAGATGAATCAAAAGCATTAAATGAAAGTGACGAACCAGCAATTATTATATCTGCAAGTGGTATGTGCGAAGTAGGAAGAATAAAGCACCATCTAAAACATAATATTTGGAATCCAAATAGTACAATACTCTTTGTAGGATACCAAGCACCAGGAACACTAGGAAGAACAATAGTAGATGGTGCAAAAAAAGTGAAAATCTTTGGAGAAGAATTTAGTGTAAAAGCTAGAATTGAATATATAGAAGGGTATTCAGGTCATGCTGACCAAGAATGGTTATTAAACTTCATATATTCATTTATAAAAAAACCAAAACATATCTTTTTAGTACATGGTGAACCAAATGGACAATTAGTGCTTAAAAACAAAATAGTAGAAAGCACAGAAATTCCAGTAACAATACCAAATTTTGGAGAAAAATATACTTTAGATGACAGCTTACAAATGGAGAAAAAATATGAAAATCCAGTTGAAAAACGCTTCTTAAGATTAGAAGTGCTAGATAGAATGGAAACATTACAAGAAGAAATTGAAGATATGAAAAACATAATAAAAGAAGATTTACTTGTACAAGAAAGAAGCGATGAAGATGTAAGCAAAGTAAACGAGAAAATAAAAGAATTAGAAAGAAAAATTGTAGAGATTATAGAAAACAGTTAGTAAATAAAGGAGAATACTAATGAATAATAAATTTTTTAATGACGCAATTATAGGAAATAAAAATATAAGAGCAACATTTAGTAATAAAGGAGAGTTGCTAAGAGCATATTACCCAAATGTAGATTTTAAACAGTTTGTAGATTTATTTCATTTAGGAATGAAAATAAACGATTCAGCAATTATATATTTACATGAAGACATAAATAATAGGTATTATCAATATTACACCGAGAATACAAACATATTAAATACAGAAATAGAAAATACATATTTTAAAATAAACATAAAACAGACTGATTTTGTAATGACAAAAGAAAACGTAATAGTAAAAAAATATATTTTTACGAACAATAATAAAATAGATTTGAATTTAAGTTTTATAGTTCGCTCAAAATTATATACAAACTATAACAATATGGTATCTGGAAAAGTAATTGATAATGGACTTATTCAATATAATCACGATTTTTCTTTCTCTACATTTGCAAATAAGAACATTTCAGGACATAGGATAAATGATGTGCAAAATTACATACGTGATGCTGTGTTAGAAGACAAAGATTACATAGGAATGTCTGAAGATTCTGCAATAAGCTACAATTTAGGAAAAATAAGTTCTGGAGAGCAAATTGAATTTTCTTTATTTATATATATCGATAATAATAAGAATATAAAAAATATGGAAGAGCTAGAAGAAAAAATAGAAACACTAAAGAAAATTGACATACATAAAGAATATAATCAAACTAAAAAATATTGGACTAGCTATTTAGAAAAACATGATGGACTTAAAATAAAAGAAACTGATAGTAAAATTGTAAACGAAAAAGTAAAAAAAATATATAATCGTACAATATTATTATTTCCATTACTACAGAATGAAGAAACAGGAGGAATATCTGCAACTATAGAAGTTGACGAAAATAGAGAAAAAAGTGGCAGATACTCATATTGCTGGCCAAGAGATGCTGTTTTTATAACAAAAGCTTTAGATGAGTTAAATATGTATAAGGAAACTGAAAAGTTTTATGAAGTATTTTGTAAGAAAACTCAAAGTAAAAATGGAATGTGGGAGCAAAGATTCTACACAGATGGAACATTGGCACCTTGTTGGGGATATCAAATTGATGAAACAGCAAGTGTAATCTATGGAATTTTTCAACACTATAAAATAAACAAAGATATAAAATTTTTATCTAACAATATAAAAATGTGTGAAAATGCAATGCACTTCCTATTTAAATATTTAGAAAATATATTTGAAGAAAAAGAAGAAAATGATCTAGTAAAAAAAGAAATTGAAGATAAAGTTAGAGAAGAAGGAAGAGAAAAAGATAAAATTTATAAACATTTAAGTTATGATCTATGGGAAATGAATGAGGGTGTTCACTTATATTCGCTAGCCAGCATATATGGTGCATTAAATGCAATGCTTGGAATTTATGAAGAAATAAAGCCAAAATATGAAAATAATAGATTAAAACTGGAACAAATTACTAAAAACATTTCAAAAATTGAAAAGGAAATAAATAATATCAAAAAATATGTAGAAAAAAATATGTATGATGAGAGTACAAAGACCTTACGAAGAAATTTAAATGATAATAAAATGGATATAAGTATATTGGGAACAGTATATCCATTCGGAATGTTTGGAAATAAAGAAAAGACAATAACAAATACAGTAGAAAAAATAAATTTAACATTGCGTACATATACAGGTGGTTATTTAAGATTTGAACAAGATAGCTACATAGAAGGAAAAAATCCATGGCCAATTGCTACTTTATGGATGGCAATGTATTATTTAAAATCGGGCAATAAAAAAATGGCTGAAGATTGTTTTAAATTTGTAACTAATAGTGCTTCTCCTTTAGGATTCCTAGCAGAACAAGTTGATAATAATACAATGAAACCTGCTTGGATAACAGGATTAGGTTGGTCTCATGCAATGTATGTAATAACATTAGCAGAAATATTGAAAAAATAATTAAAAAATGCTAAAATAAAAACTAGAAAAAATAGTGGAGGAATATTATGTCAAAAAAACATGATGCAAACAAAATATTTGTAAGAATAATGGCAGGACTATTAGCAGGAATAATGCTGTTGGCAGTATGTACAACATTATTATACTATTTATTACATTAGAGTATAAAATTGGAGAATAATTACTTTTTAATTAACAGTTAAATTGTAATTATTTTCAATTCAATTTGTACTTTATGGAAGGAAAGAACTAAGAAATGAAGGAAAATTTTATAATGGGAGCCATAAATAACTGGGGATATAATATTACAGAATATGTTAAATTGTTGCAAGAATATCCAATAAAATTGGTATCGCTAATTCTAGACTTAGCAATAGTAATATTTGTTTTAATTAAATTACTAAAAATTGCAAAAGATTCTAGAGTAATGCAATTAATAAAAGGAATTATATTAATTATTTTGTTTACTTGGGTTAGTGGGATATTAAACTTACATATTGTTTATTCAACACTAACAGCAATATTACCATCTGGAGTAATAGCATTAGTAATAATATTTCAACCAGAAATACGAAGAGCCTTAGAGCAATTAGGAACAAATAAATTAACAAACTTTTTAGGAATTGAAAAAAGTATTGAAACTAAAACTAGAGAAGATATATATAAAATAGTTATAGCTGTTGAAGAAATGGCTAAAACAAAAACTGGAGCATTAATAGTAATACAAAGAGATATAAGCTTAAGCGATATAACATCTACAGGAGTGGCTATGAATAGCGAAATATCTCCTCAATTATTAGTAAATATATTTGTTCCCAAAACGCCATTACATGATGGAGCTATTGTTATTAGAAATAATAAAATTTCAGCAGCAGCGTGTATATTGCCACTAGCCAGTGGTAAAGATATTTCTAGAGAACTAGGCACAAGACATAGAGCTGCAGTAGGAGTATCTAAGGAATATGATGCAATAGCGATAGTAGTTTCAGAAGAATCTGGTAAGGTTTCTATTGCAAAAGATGGAACTTTAATCGCAGATGTAAGCGAGGAAGCGTTAAAGAAAATACTAATAAAAAATATAATAACAAATAGATTAGAAAATAAGGAAAAGAATAAGACAAATAGATTAAAAAGATTGAGAGAAATAAAAAAGAAAAACAAAGAAAATGAAAGTAATATTTCTACAGATGATAAACAAAAAGTTACTAATGAAGATAAAGAAAATTAGTAAATAAAAAATATAAGAAAAAGCAAAAAATAAATTCAGACTAATATGAGTGAAAAATACTAGTCTGAATTAAAATATTTATGGGAGATAATATGAGAAATATAAAACTAACAATAGAATACGACGGAAAGGACTTTAACGGGTGGCAAAAACAGCCTAATAAATTAAATATACAAGGCGAAATAGAAAAGGCAATTTATAATATAACGAAAGAAGAAGTAGATCTTATTGGCTCGGGAAGAACAGATGCGGGGGTTCATGCATTAGGACAAATAGCAAATTTTAAAACTAATTCAAACATTTCCATAGAAAAATTACCGCTTGCAATAAATTCACAATTAAAAAATAGTATTATTATAAAAAAAGCAGAAGTAGTAGATGAAAGATTCCATAGTAGATATAATGCAAAACAAAAAACATATAGATATATTATTAATAATTCAAAATCTGGAACAGCTATATATAGAAACCTAGAATATTGTTTTCCAATAGAACTAGATGTAGAAAAAATGAAAGAGGCAACAAAATATTTTGAAGGAGTACATGATTTTAAAGCATTTAAATCTAGTGGAACTAGTGGAAAAAATAGTGTTAGAAGCATTTATAAAGCAATTGTAAAAAAAGAGGGAGAAAGAATAATAATAGAACTCACAGGAAATGGTTTTTTATATAATATGGTTAGAATAATATCTGGAACTTTATTAGAAGTGGGAATGGGGAAAATAGCACCTGATGAGATTAAAAATATAATAGATTCAAAAGATAGACAAAAAGCAGGAAAGACTTTGCCAGCACATGGATTATATTTAGTGGAAGTATTATATAATTAATAAATATTATTATCTTAAATAAAAAATAAACATAAAGAATGATATCTTAGTGTAACTTTTAATAGTAACAAATCATATTATATATAAAATCCAATAATAAAAAGGAGAAATAAATATGAATTTGTTACTATTATTTTTTGCAATACCATTGGCTGTTATCATATTATCAATAGTGCTTCAAAAAATACTTAATTGTCCATGGCTAGTAGCGTCAACATTTTTTGCGATTTTTCTAATTTTGACATTTACAATAGGAAATATAGAATTCTTAGTGTTAGCAATTGCATATACAATAATTTCTTTTATTACAGCCTTAATAATAAAATTTATATGTAAAATCATATCAGAAGATGGCATAACATTTAGAAATATAAATACGCAGAATATAAATGCGAGAAGAGTAAATACAAATGTACTAAGAACAAATAAGATTTTAGAAAATGATAATAATGATGATGCAGAAGATAACAACCAAGACGGCAACGGTTGCAATTGCAATATTATACGCAATGGAATCAATAATTGTAATAACAATTGTAACATCTGTCGAAATAGAAATAACAACTGCAATAACGGACGTAGTGGTATTTGTAATTATAACGGCAATTGGAATAACTACTACAGAAACTAACTATAAAATTTTCACGGCGAAAAACATAATAAGCCGTGATTTTTTTTGTTACAAATTTATTACAATAAAATTAAACTTAGATTACAATAAATGAAATTTATTGTTTTTAGTACTATTTTGAGTTACAATGATATAGATAATATTTTTGTCAAAATAATGACATATAGGAGGAAAAAAGTATGGCTACAAATCCAATGCAAAAGAAAGCAAGAAGTTCATTTATTCTAGGAGTATTAATAACATTTGTAATTATGGCAATGATAGTTGCACTATTATTGGTACAAGTAAAAAATATGAAAGAAAAAGAAAATGCAAGAATTGCAAGTACAGTTAAAGTTTGCGTTCTAAAAAAAGATGTTACATCAGGTCAAATCATAACTAGTGATATGATAACTACTATAGAGGTTGACAAAGCTACTGTACCAGCCAATGCTACATCAAGTATAACTAATTTAGAAAGCTACTTTCTAGAAGATAAGAGTGGAAACTCTGTGGTAACAAGTGAGGGAAAAACTTATTTACAAATAGATGGAATGGCTTATGAATTAAAATCAGAAGAGGCTACTGGATATTATTATATAGAAGTTAATAAAGAAAAAAAATACGTTGAACTTGCTACACCACCATTATTAGCAAAAATTGATATGAAAGCTAATACAGTATTAACTAATACAATGTTAATTAAATCAGATGAAAAAACAACAAATGATTTAAGAATTCAAGAATACAATATGTTACAATTAGCAAGTCAAATAGCAGTGGATGATTATATTGATATAAGATTTAGACTACCATCTGGACAAGACTATATAGTAGTTTCTAAGAAAAAAGTTGAAGTGCCACAAATAGATGGAATAGATTCAGTAAACACAATATGGTTAAAATTAACAGAAGATGAAATTTTAGCAATGAGTAATGCGATAGTTGAAAACTATATAGTTGAAGGTTCAGTTCTTTACACAACAAAATATGTTGAACCAGGAACTCAAGAAAAATCAATACCAACATATGTACCAAGTGCAGAAGTACAAACTTTAATGAGAGATAATGATCCTAATATTTTAGATACAGCTAAGAGAGAACTGCTAACGAGATATAATGCAAATACAAGCGTAAGAGATGAAATTAATAATTCGAAAAATTCAGTAGATCCTGATGACGCTCAAACAAATGTAAGCAATGGAGTAAAGAAAGAAATATTAACAACTCAAGAACAAAGACAAACTTATTTAGACGCTTTAGCAGGAAATTAATAAGTACTAATAGCTCAGGAGGAAACAATGGAGAAAATAAATTTTATAGGAGCATTTGATAAAACAGATCTTATAATGTATGTTGCTAAAATATTGGTAGAAATGGGCAAAAAAGTACTAATAGTTGATGCAACAGTAGAACAAAAAGCAAGATATGTTATACCAGCAATAGACAATAACTTAATATCATATGTAACTAATTATCTAGATATTGATATTGCTGTAGGATTTTCAAACTATAATGAAATTAAGCAATTCTTAGGAATGCCAGAGTCAGCGGTATTTACTTATGATTATATTCTTATAGATATAAATAATCCTAATTTAGTAAATAGTTTTGAAATATATGATGCAAGAGAAAACTATTTTGTAACATCAGCAGACTTGTATTCATTAAAAAAAGGTCTTGAGACTTTGAGAAAAATTGAAATGCCACTTAAAATTACAAAAATATATTTTTCAAATCAAATGTCTAAAGCAGAAGATGATTACCTAAATTTCTTATCTTTAGGATACAGAATTCAATGGCAGGATGATAAAATATATTTTCCTATGCAAAGCCAAGACCAAGACATAATAATGGAAAACCAAAGATTATCAAGAATAAAATTTAGAGGAATAAGTTCAGAATATAAAGATGCACTTATATATTTAGCACAAGAAATTAGCAATGACCAAAATGGAGTAAAAAAAGCATATAAGCAAATCGAAAAAGGAGAGTAATATGGCAGTAGTATCTTTTTGGGGAAACAGCAGAAGAGAAATAGGACAAACACTATCAGTAGTTGCTATTGGAACAATGATGGCGATTGAACATAATTATAAAATTCTTGTTATTTCAACAGGATTTCGAGACAGAACAATGGAAAAATGCTTTTGGGAAAGAAACAAAAATGGAGGAATAAATCTTGCAACTGAGCAAGGAAAACAAATTGGACTAAATAATGGAATTGAAGGACTTATAAAAATAATTCAAAGTAATAGAACATCATCAAATATAATAAGAGATTATGCAAAAGTTGTATTTAAAGATAGATTAGATATATTACTATCACCAACAACAACTGATCCACGCGAATATAATACAATATCTCCATTTTATAAAGATATAATTAAACTAGCAGATAAGGAATATGATTTAGTTCTTGTAGATATTGATAAAAGAATGGAAGCAAATGATAAAAATGCAATTTTACAAGAATCAAACCTAGTTATGGTTACTTTAAAACAAAGTGTTGAAAGTATTGAAACAGCAAGAATATTGAGAGAAAAAAATCCAGCATCAAGAAATAATAATATTATGTTCTTATCTGGAAAATATGATTTTGACTCAAAATATAACACAAAAAACCTAACAAGATTTTTAAAAGAACCAAGAGAAATATCTGCTATACCATATAATAAATTATATGATGAAGCTGCAATGGAAGGAAAAGTAGCAGATTTCTTTCTAAAATATAGAGGCTTTACAGACCAAACAGACAGGAATGTAAGACTCATAGAAGAAGCAAAAAGAACTTGCGACAATATTATATACAAACTACAAGAGTTGAACATAAGAACATAGACCTTAATGAAAGGAGATAAAATAATGAACGTTACTAATCTAATATTGATGGCCATCGTTATAGGGGTTGCTATTGCAATAGTTCGTAGGTTCGTTACAAAAAGGCAAAATGAAGAAGTAGAAAATCAACTACAAGTAGATGATAGAACTTATACATTAGAAACAATGATAGCCTTTGTAAAAAGAAGGTTAGACGAAATTACAAAAATCAACTTATATGATATAGGTCTTTCTGAAGAAGAATTAAAGAGAAGAAAAAATAAAAAGTATGAATTGAAAAAAGCTTTGAAAGGTTGTACATATGGCGATATAAACGACAAAAAATATATTAAAGAATTAATATATGATATGCTTTATAACGAATATGGAGTTAACGAAACTAATATATCAAAGGCAATACCTTTTGATATTCCATCATTATTAACATCTCAAGACAAATTTGATGTTATCATATACATGTACAAGTCAGAATTTGGATATGAGGCTTTGACAGAAGTAATAAAAAAATATAATCTTGCTGAATTAAAATATATTGCAGGAGAATCAAAACCATCATATGTTATAACACCAGAGGAAATAGACGATATATACGAAAAAGAAAATTTTGCGCTAACATTCCAAGATAAATTAAATGTTGTTGTACAAAGAATATATCAACAATATAAAGGATATAGCAGTATCGATGAAATAAGAGATATGAACATTGATGGTATCTCTGGAGGTGTATCAGGACTTCCAGAAAGCTTTTTAAGCCAAGTTGCGCAAACAGATGGAGATTATTTAGGACAAATAGCAGAACACAAAGTGCCACGTGCTTGTGATAGTATTTGGATAATGTTTCAAGGTAAATCAATACGTTTAGCGTTTCTATCATTTGGAACAGAAGCTGAATTAAAACGTGTTTGCCAGAACATATATAAATATAACAATCCAGGACAATTATCAGACACAAATGGTTACAAAATTAATGAAATGAAAGATGGATCTCGTGTCGTTGTTGTTAGACCAAGTATGTCAGAAACATGGGCATTCTTCGTAAGAAAGTTTGACGTTAAGAGAGCAACATTAGAGCAAATAGTTAAATTTCCTGGAAAAGAAGACACAATAGATTTGCTAAAATATTTAGTAAAAGGAGCAAGAATTATATCTCTTACTGGTGAGCAAGGCTGTGGTAAAACAACAATGCTTATGGCAATGATAGAAAATATATACGAAACAATGAACCTTCGTATTACAGAAACTGCATTCGAGCTTCACTTAAGAAAAATATATCCAACAAGAAACATATTGTCAATGAGAGAAACAGAAACAATTTCTGGACAAGCCTGTTTGGACGTACAGAAAAAGACTGACGGTTCTGTTAATATCATCGGTGAGGTTGCAACAGACCCCGTAGCATCTTGGATGATTCAATCAGCACAGGTTGCTTCTAAATTTACATTATTTACTCACCATGCTAAAACATTTCCTGACTTAGTAACAGCACTTCGTAACTCTATGTTAAGAGCAGGAGTATTCAATGATGAAAGAACAGCAGAAGAACAAGTCGTACAAGTATTAAACTTTGATATTCATTTAGTAAAGGACTTCAGAGGTAGAAGATACATAGAAAGAATAACAGAATGTATTCCTGTTCCAGAAAAAAATGAATACACATTTGACTATAGAAAAGAAAAGACAATAGAAGGTAAAATAGACAAGTTTATGGATAATGCAACAATGTTCTTTACAAAAACAACAAATAGAGAATTATACCAATATAGAAATATATTAGAATATCACGATGGAACATATGTATTAACAAATCCAATAAGTGATAAGAACATAAAAGAAATGTTAAATAATATGGATGACAACGATGCAGAAGAATTTAAAAAGTTTGTAAAAAGAAATTGGGGAATAGAAGCACATAGAGATTCAGAAATGATAGAAGAAAATAATTAAACATCATCTTTAAAGGAGGTGCGAGAACGAAAATATGAATAGCAATTTAATATTATATATGATGGCTGGAGTACGGAATCCTCTTTATAGGAATTGTAATTGCATATGTGGCTCTTAGCAAAAAGATGAAAGCTTCAGACACTATGCAGATAAAACAATTACGAGAAGGAACCAAAGAAAAGTCATTTTCATGGGAAATCATATACCAAAAACTATATACCAAATATCTAAAATCTCCTCTAACTAAAAGATACTTGTTTAAGATAAGAAGAAGACTAGAAATTATAAATATTGATGATGAATACTTAACAAGAAAACAAACATCTGAAATATTAACAAAAGCATTAGCTATAATAATTCCTGTAACAATAATAATAATATTTATAACTAAGAGCAATTCTTTATTAATGGCTATAATGTTAATATTTGAATTATTTATAATAGATACTTTAGTTGATGGAATGGTTGATAAAATAGATAACAAATTACTAGTACAACAAATAGATTTCTTTGCAGAAATTAGACATGCATATCATGAATTCAACATGGTTGAGGAAGCAATATATCAAGTTGCGCAAGGAGATTCTGCTCCTGAAATGTCTAGACAGGCAGAAAAGATATATGAGATATTAATATCAAATGATCCAGAAAGCGAATTGGAAAAATATTATGATATTGCTCCAAATAGTTATTTAAAGGAATTTGCAGGAATTTCATATCTAACAAAAGAATTTGGAGATAGAACAGTAGATAAAACATCTTTATACTTAAAGAATTTAAATAACATTAGCCAAGAAATGCAACTAGAAATCTTAAAAAGAGATAAATTGGATTATGTATTCCAAAGTTTATCTGTAATATCTATATTACCACTACTAGCACTTGAGCCAATTAAAAATTGGGCGGTATCACAATTTAGTTTTACCAAAGCATTTTATTATGGAAAAAATGGAATGGTGGTACAACTTCTAATTGTTATATTAACATTTGTTTGTTATATATTAACAAGAAAATTGAAAGATAATGGTTCAACAGTAATTAATACAAAACCAGAACACCCTTGGGAAGAAAAACTTTACAACATTTCAATTGTAAAAAAAGTTGTTGATTTATTTATTCCTAAGGATGGAACAAAAGAAAGAAGAAAATTAAAGAATTTAATTAAAGATGCAGCATCTAAAGATAAAATAGAATGGATATATGTAAAAAGATTATTATTAACAGTTGTTACGTTTTTCGCATCTTTAATAATCTTTGCACAGCTACATAAAATAGAAATTAATTATATATATACAGAACCGACAACAACTTATGATATAGTTGGTGAAATGTCTGGCAAACAATTAAAGAAAGCAGAAGAACTTACTGAAAGTGATAATAAATTTCTAGATAAATTTAAAGGTAAAACTGATACAACACAAGAAGAAATAGAAAAAGCAATGAAAAAATCTAAAGACTATGAAAATAGTACAGATGAGGAAATTGAAACAGCAGCAGAGAGAGTATTAGAAAAATTAAGAAAAATAAATAGTGAATATTTAAGCTGGTTTGAAATGATACTAGCAATGGTATTTGCTATAATAGCTTACAACTTACCTGTTTGGTTACTATTCTTCCAGGCAAAAATGAGAACGATGGAAATGGAAAACGAAGTAATGCAGTTCCAAACCATTATACTTATGCTTATGAGGATTGAAAGAGTAAATGTTGAAATGATATTAGAATGGTTAGAAAGATATTCAAATATATTTAGAGAACCAATAACTAGATGTGTAAACAATTACGAGAGTGGTCCATGGGAAGCACTAGAAGAAATGAAAGATGAAGTTAATTACAAAGAATTTATTCGTCTAGTAGAAAGTATGCAAGCAGCTGTTGAAAAGATTCCAATTGCAGAAGCTTTTGATGAGTTAGACTCTGAAAGAGAGTACTATCAGGAGAGAAGAAAAGAATCAAACAATAGATTAATATCCAAAAAAGGTATGATAGGAAAAGTAATAGGCTTTGCTCCTATGGTAGGATTATTTGTTGGATATTTGATAGTACCATTAGTATTTATAGGATTAACAAGTATGACCTCATCATTTAATAGTATGTCTTCAATGGCATAGACATAGGAGAGGAAGGTAAACTATGGAAAACGCAACAAAAGCATTGGAAATGGCAGGAAGTATTCTTATAGGGATTCTAATATTAGGATGTTTAGTATTTGTCTACTCGAAAATAGCAGAAACTGAAAAAATAAAACAAGATTCAGAAAGAGCAGGGCAAGCGGCAGATTTTAACAAAGATTATGAAGCATATAACAGAGACAACCTATATGGAAGCGATATGTTTTCATTAGCAAACAAGATAGAAAATTATAATATAAAAGAGGCAGATGGTAAGAGCTACCAAGAAATAGAGATAAAAATAATTGTAGAAAATCAAATAATAGGTGATCCACAATTTTTTAACAGAACTACTTATAATGTAGAACAATTAAATAAAGCATATAATGATTTAACAGAAGCAATTAGAGAAAGTAATAAAGAATATTTTGGAAAGAAAGTTTCATATTGGTCAAACTATGGTACAAGCACAAGATTAGACAGACAGTTAGAACAAGAGTTGCGGACAAGATAAATATAATAGTTCTACTTCGCAAATAGCAGCATTAAAAAATAATATAACAGAATACACAGACTATTTAAGTGAGCAAAAAGATATGGCAAGGAAAAATTTTAAATGTACAAAAATGGACTATGATCCTAAAACAGGTAGAGTAATATACATGGAATTTACAGAAACATAAATTTAGGAGGAAAAAATAGTGGAAAATGCGAGTAAAGCCTTATTAATGGCTGCTACTGTGTTAGTTGGAGTACTATTACTATCTTTAGGAGTATATCTATTTACTGTTTTTGGGGATTTTAGTGCAGACATGTCAAAAAAATTATCAGAAAAGGATATTAACGAATTTAATGCACAATTTATTAAATATGAATCTTATCAAGATGATAGTACAGGAGAATGGAGAAATACTTGCAGAGCTCAAGATGTAGTAACTATTGCTAATACAGCTAAAGAAAACAATAGTAAATACGACTATACGATTGCAGATCAAAATAATGGATTTTATTATGTAAAAGTAATAGTCAAACAAGGATCACATACTATTAATAATTTTGAGGATAGTTCATTAGAGGATTATAAAGAATTCTTAAAGAAATATTCAGGTGAAGAAGTTAATAATAAATATGTTGTAACTTATTTTAAATGTACTAATATAATAATAAATCCAGACAGTAAAAGAGTATGCAGTGTTACATTTGAACAATTATAAAAATTAAAATTAATTATTGCATATAAAAAATTTAAATGTTATAATTAAGAAAGAATGAAAATTATGAAAAAAATTGTAATTTTAATATCAACAATATTTTTAACAATAGCATTAATTATAGGTTATAGAATTTACTATAAAAAAGTAGCTATAGAGCAAGCTGTTAAAGAAAATAAAAGCTATGAAAGTTTTTATAATAAAGAAATATTAGGTACAGATGTTATATCTATAATAAATAAAGCTATTGATAGTAATGAACATAATCAAGTAGAAAAAGATGAAAAAGGAAATTACATAGATAACTTTGAAAATTCCATAGAAATAGAACTAAAATTTAAAGAGTTAGATCAAATTATAACTATGGAAAGAATAAATGAAGTGGGTATGCAACAATTTTGGTTAAATTTTGGAGCATTAAGCTTTAAATGCACCAATATTGAATATCATACAAAAACAAACAATGTGAAAAGTATGTACTTTGAACAAATATAAACAAGTTATAAAATTTTAAAAATTATATATAAATAATCTAAGGAGGAAAAAATTATGGAGAATGCAAGTAAAGCATTAATTATAGCAGGAGCTATACTATTATCAATTTTAATTATAGGATTAGGTATGTTTATATACCAACAAGCTTCAGGTGCAATGGAGGGAGCAAATATGGATTCGGAAAAGGCAAATGCCTACAACCAAAAATTTAAAAATTATGAAGGAACAATTTCAGGAACTAATGCAAGAGCATTATATGAAGCTATTGCTTCACACAACAGAGTTAATACAGATGATTTTTCTCAACAAGTTACTTTAACAATAGATGGAGGAGCTATAGCTGAGGGAACTGTATTTGAACCTGATTCAGAAGCTACAATTGCTACAAACACATTAAAAGCAGGAAGAACATATAGTGTTACATTTGCTTATAACAAGAGTGGATATATAACAAAATGTAATATAGAACAAGTAAAATAATTTAAAAAAATAAGAGAGTAAAAGAATATGGAAAATGCAGTAGAAGCTTTAAAAATGGCATTTGCCGTTATGCTACTAACTCTAGCTCTATCACTTTCAATTGCCTTTTTTTCAAAGGCAAGGTCAACTTCAGAGATAGTTTTACAAAGTTCAGACAAAATGGCATATTATGACTACACAAGATATGATTTACCAGAGGATCCTTCTGGTAACAGAATTGTTAGTTATGAGACTATCATACCAACTTTATATAAATATAATAAAGAAAGATATAAAGTTGTATTTAAACAAGGAAAATACGATTCTTCTACTGGAACACTATCAGAGTTAGAACCACTTCCAATATATAGTACTACAACAAACCCGAAAAATTGGAATAAAAATTATATAAACGATTTTGATGGAACTAGTAATAAAGATAGTACTAATCCTGAGCTAAGAATATGTTCTTTTGATATAATAGAAGAAACTCAAAGAAATGAACCTTGGGTAGGAAATGCAGAACAAGTTAAATTACATTTGGACGCAATTTTTGGTGGTGGAGAATATAAAATACCTTTTATGACGGGAGCTAGCACTATTAATTATGCCAATAATCCGTTAAGCAAAAGAAATAATAAATTTGTAGAGCAAATAGGAGAGATTACTACAATAAATACTGATGAAAATGAAGATGAAGTTATAGGAAATAAAACAACTAAAAAGAGAATAATTACATACATTCTTATAAAATAAAGAAATGTATATTAGTAAAAAAAGAAAGGAAATAGAAAAATGGGAGATAGTTTTATTACAATTATTGCAATATTTTTAGCAGCTATATTAATGTTCATTTTTCCTTTGATGTCAATTTCAGAAAGAACTGACGATATATCTCAATTATCAGTACAGACAGCTACTACCGATTTTGTGGATAAGGTTAGAACTACAGGCAAATTAACATTGGATGATTATGATAAATTTGTACAAACGATAACTGCAACAGGGAACTCTTTTGATGTTGAAATGCAGGCTCAAATTTTAGATGAAAATCCAGGAGTGAAAACCACGCAAGCAGAGACAACCAAGATTGGAGAAAATGTATATTATAATTTATACACAAGCCAATTAGAAGATATCTTAACTAATGACTCTACTAATAACAGACTAACATTAAAAGAAGGAGATAGAATCTCCGTCGTTGTAAAAAATACAAATACTACAATAGCTCAAATATTAAGGAATTTCTTGTACAGAATTGCAGGAAATGATACATATCAAATTGCTGCACAACATGCAGGAATAGTTACTGTAAATGGTACAAAATAGATTTTATAAATTTGGCAGCTCTATGAACTATTAAAAGCTAGTTCTGAGCTGCCTTTTATAATAGAAAGGTAAAGCGATTAATGAAACTACAACATATAATTATAATTTTTGTTATAATAATAGTTCCAATATCATTGGTATTGTCGGTATATATAAATATGCATATTAAGACGATAGAAAATCAGACTAAATATAACAATATATTAATAAATGCTACTTATGATGGAATTAAAGCATTTCAACTAAATACTGCAAATAATATGTATTCAACAATTTCAAATTCGAAAATAAGGGATATAGAAGCATCCATAAATGTTTTCTTTAATTCACTTGGTACAAACATGGGAGTTTCGGGATATAGTAAAGAAGATTTGCAACCATATGTACCAGCAATATTATTTACTTTATATGATGGATATTATATATATTCTAATTTTTATGATACTGAATATGGTGAATATAGATATGGGCTAAAACCTTTTAATTATTATTCTTGTAGATACAAAACAGGTAACAATACGGATTTTGTAGTAAATTATACATTAGATAACACAATAACCATAATAGGAACAGTAAAGGGGCATTATGTAATAAAGACGGGACATTTGATTGCAGATTCAGATAGAAGTGTTATTGCAGATGAAATATTAAGAGAAAATTTAATAATATTAAGTGATGATGTAAATGTAGAGCCAACTACAGAAAATTTTCAATATATTGTATACAATAGCCAAAAAATATATAAAGACAACAATCCAGATGCTTTTTCGGGGGATATAAACGATACTGGAGAAAAAGGAAAAAAGAGATATTTTTACTATAGCAGTGAATATAAAAAGAATTATGTAACAACTATTTCAGATATAGAATATCTAAATAATCATTTGAGAAATATTAATGGACAATTATACTTATGCAGTGACAGTGCAACAAAATACTATTCTGAATCATTAGATCCGCTAACTACAGATTTTAATGGTGATCCAATTAGCTTTACAAATTGGGTAGATAAATATTTAGGAAATATTACACCAAATGATGCAGTTGATGTGGATGGAAATGCAATTACAGATTTTGCAACAAATATAGGAAACGAAAAAATATTTGATATTAGTGATGAAAACAATCCTATAAAAACCGATTCTGTATTTAATGAACATAGAATGAATGTAATAAGAAAATCAATAGAGACTAATTTATTATCAGCGATAGCAACATTTACATCACATACTGTTATAGGATATGAATTTTCAATGCCACAATTAGGAGAAGAAGAATGGGATAAAATACAAAATAATGTATGTATGCTAACCTTCTTTGAAGGTGTTCCTATCGGAGCAAAGGTTTATAATAACTATTGTATTGTTTCAAATAATACAAACCAAGAAACAGTAGGAAATGATTCTATTTTCATAGTTGACAGTAATGGTGAATATCATAAACCGGGGTGTTTAAAATTAATAGAAAATTTAAAAAGCAACTCTGTGAATATAGAAGGAGCATATCCATCTAGTGAATTTGAAAGAAAAACTGTTTCAATTACAGGAGAAGATTCAAATGCTCATAGTCAAATATTGGGAGCAGATTCAGGAAAATATGCTTATTATTATCCAGAAGCATATACTCCTTGTTATGATTGCATAGTAACTGCCTCGAAAACTTATAGCACAGATAATATAATAGCAGATAACGTAATAGATGAAAATGGAAATAAAGTGCAAGTAACTAATCTTGGAGGAACAAACTTACGACAACTATATTTAACAGCTTTAGCAAGGTCCAGATATAATCTATACGTAACAAATGGATATTTTGGGTATTAAAAGCATAAAATTGTGTTTATTTTATATATTTAGGAAAATAGCTAGAGGTATATCCTCTAGCTATCTGCATAAATTAAACCATGTATACATTATAGATTTAGCCATACTTGCAAAACTTAATCTATCTATTTTTTTATCAGCAACTAAATTAACAGAAGAAACAACACTACCATTAATACTAAATTTAATTTCTCCCAATTTTTGTTTTTCTAATATAGGAGCATCAATTGAATCTTCTAAAATCATTTCTTGAGTTATTTCATTGTTGTTATTCTTTGAAAATAAAATTTCTGCATTATCTTCAAAAACAACATTAACAGACTGAGAAGTACCTTTATTAACTTTAATACTTTTTATCTTTTCACCTTTTTTACCAAAAGATTTTATAGAATAATTACTAAAACCATAATCTAAAAGTTGTTGAGCATTAGCAAATCTAACTTTAGTAGTTGGAGCTTTCATTATTACACATATTAAAGATAAATCTGATCTTGTGGCAGAAGCTGCGAGATTATAAAGTGCAAGAGATGTAGAGCCAGTTTTTAAACCAGTACATCCATTATAATTTCTCACGAGTTTGTTAGTATTTACAAGACTTGATTTACCATCTCGCAAAGAGTCCATCCATATTGTAGTGTATTTTGTAATAGTAGGATGATTTACTAATAGCTCACGAGACATAATAGCAATATCATATGCAGAAGTTACATGACCTTCCTCATCTATTCCATGACAATTTTTAAAACAGGTATCATTCATACCCAATTCTTTAGCTTTTTGATTCATCTTTTTCACAAAAGCTTCCTGACTTCCTTCTAAATAATTAGCCATAGCAACAACACAATCATTAGCAGAAACAACACAAATTGCTTTTAACATTTCATCAACAGTTAAGGTTTCACTTACATCTAACCATATTTGCGAACCTCCCATTCCAGCTGCATCTTCTGTACATGGAACTTTGTCTGTTAAACTTATTTTGCCAGAATCCAAGGCCTCCATAATCAATAAAATGCTCATTATTTTAGTAATACTTGCAGGACGTAAAGGTTCGTGCATATTATAATCGTATATTATAAGGCCAGTATTTTGCTCAATTAGGCAAGCAGAACCGCAATCTAATCCTAAAGGGTTGCCTGTAACTGTATTTGAAGACGAATTTAAAATTGTGCTACTAGTTTCAGCAGTTTCTAATTTTTTAGACTGATTAGACCATACATACGTAGTAGCATTATTTGCAGCAAACGTAGAAATATTGCTAAATAGCAACACACAAAAACACAGAATAATTATTAAAAATTTATATAAAATATTTTTAGTAGAGCTAATATCATTTGAACTGTTACTTTCTTTTGATATACTACAATTGTTATTAAAGACCATAAAAAATCCTCCTTGCTAGAACATTAGTAAATAATATTCTAATAGGAGAAAAATATGCAATCTTTAAACTAATTTTACAATTGTAGCAGTAAGAGTCACATTATCCGTGCTAAAATACAATTTAATATCGTTACCAGTATTGTTTTTAAATTTGAAATCTATAGAACCATATGAAACCGCAGCATCTTTTCCTTCTGGAACATAAGAAACATCTTGCCCATGTTCGTGACGTTCAATTACTTGTAAGTCAGGAACAGCAAGTACGGAATTGTACAAGGTACTACTAATTTGACAATTACCACCACCAAGAGCTTGGACCTTTTCTCCATTAAGGAAAACTGTTGCTTCTTTATAACCCTCGCTTGCTTCAGAAGGTCCGGTAGTATTACAGAAAGAAAAAGTGTCACCATTATTTACAACAGTGCCATTTAATTTGTTACAAGTAATTCTTATATTAGTTAATCTATTCTCTGTACTGCCACTAAGATTGGTTGAATAAGTAGCTATTTCTTCTTCTACTCTAGAAGAAATAGTATTTTGAGTATTATTTAAAGCATTTTCAATCTTGTTATTAACCTCATTAACATTTTCAGTATTACCTAAATTATTCGTTTCTTCAGCCAATCTAGTTACACTGTTATCAATATAATTGTTATTATTATCGTTATTATTATTTTGTGGAAATATTTTATCCTTAAATATAAAACCTAGTAATATAGTTAGCAATAGTATTAAAATAATTATAAAAACAAACATACTTTTTTTGCTTTTTGTATCCATAATTTACACCTCTATAGATAAGTATGTTCAATTTTTTAAAATATATACCAGTTGACAAAAATCATAAATATAGTATAATAATAGTATAGTTTTTATTTGGGAGAAAAACAAATGGCTAAAATTTGGAAAAAATTATTATTAGCAATCTTGATAATTGCATGTTTATTTAATGTGGTATCTAAAATAGTAAAAAGATATTCGTTAAAAGACGAACTAGAAAGTGCAGCTCAATATATGGAAGAAAAGAAAGTAAATGAGCAAAATTAAATATAAGTAAAAAATAATAAATTAATACTTGAAAATATAATAAAATTATGTTATTATATTATTTAGCAGTTTTATTAATAATGAGGAGAGGTGAATACAATGAAAGAAGGATTACATCCAAATTATGCAGAAACAACAATCACATGTGCATGTGGTAACGTTATAAAAGCAGGTTCAACAAAAAAAGATATTAAAGTTGATGTTTGTTCAAAATGCCATCCATTCTGGACAGGAAACTTAAAGAGAGAAACAACTGGTGGTAGAGCAGACAAATTTAAAAAGAAATACGGAATTCAATAATAAAAACGTAACAAAAAATTTAAAGGAAATGGTAAGCATCTCCTTTATTTTTTTTGATAAAAAGCATTTAAAGTTTTGCTTGATATTTTCCTCATTTTATAGTAAAATTAGGCTAAAAAAGTAGAAAAATGGAGAAGAAAATATAAATATGGAAATGCAAGAAAAAATAAAAATACAACAAGAATATATAAATAAAATAAAAAAATTGAATGTTGGAAAAAATTTAAAATATACAATATTAACAATGGGATGCCAATTAAATGAAAATGACTCTGAAAAAATATCTGGTATGATAGAAGAAATGGGGTATACTAAAACAAATAAAATAGAGGAAGCAAACTTAATTGCTTTTAATACTTGTTGTGTTAGAGAGAATGCAGAAGATAAATTATTTGGAAAATTGGGAGAAGTAAAAAAATACAAAGAAGCCAATGGTACAATAATTGCTATTGGTGGTTGTATGATGCAGGAAAAACATATTGTGGAGAAGCTAAAACAAAGCTATCCATTTTTTGATGTGGTATTTGGACCACATACTTTATATAAGTTTCCTGAAGATATTTACGAAACAATGTTAAACAAAAAAAGAATAGAAGACATACTAGATATTGATGGAGAAGTTATAGAAGGTTTGCCAATTAGAAGAGATGATAATATAAAAGCATCTGTTGCTATTATGAACGGATGTAATAACTTTTGCTCATACTGCATAGTTCCATATGTAAGAGGAAGAGAAAGAAGTAGGAATGCAAAAGATATAATAGCAGAAATACAATGTTTGGCAAAAGAGGGATATAAAGAAATTACACTATTAGGACAAAATGTTAATTCATATATGAGAGTAGAACGAGAAAGAGGAGAAAACGTTGGAGAAATTGATTCTTTTGCAAAACTATTAAGGGAAGTAAACAAAATTGAAGGAATCGAGAGAATTCGTTTTATTTCTCCACATCCAAAGGATTTTACAGATGATGTAATAGAAGCAATAAAAGACTGCCAAAAGGTTTGCAAAATAATACACTTACCTTTACAAGCAGGTAGTTCTGAAATATTAAAAACAATGAATAGAAAATATACAAAAGAACAATATTTAGCACTAGTTGATAGAATGAAAGCAAAAATTCCTGGAGTTGTATTCTCAACAGACATAATAGTTGGATTCCCAGGAGAAACAGAAGAAGACTTTGAAGAAACATTAGATGTTGTACAAAAAGTATGCTTCGAACAAGTTTACATGTTTATATATTCAAGGAGAGTAGGAACCCCGGCAGATAAAATGGAGAATCAAATTTCAGAAGAAATAAAACATGCAAGATTTAATAGGTTAAAACAATTAGTAGAAAGCCAAATACAAGAAAACAATCAAAAATATGTAGGTACAGTACAGAAAGTATTGGTTGAAGGAAAAAGTAAAACAAATGAAAATATGCTAACGGGTAGAACTGACACAAATAAAGTTGTAAACTTCGAAGGAACTGATGACTTAATAGGAAAAATAATAGAATTAAAAATTTTATCCGAACATATGTGGTATTTAAAAGGTGAAATAAAATAGTTAAGAAGGGAAGAAATATGATTTCGTATGAAACAATAGAAAAAGCAAAAGAACAATTACTATCAGGACAGGTTAGTTTAAGACAGTTAAGTATTAATCTTAATACTGATAGAGATGCTTTAAAAAGAGCTATAATGAGAATATGCAATCAAGAGGAACAAGAACAATTAGAACAAATACTATTAGGAAATAAAGCAAATAAAACAATAAAAATAGATGACAATCTAAAAGAAATAATTATTAAAATATTAAAAGGAGAGCTATCTACAAGGCAAACTTCAGAAAAATATGGAATTGATAGAGAAACTCTACAAAGAAAGATTGACGAATTAGCAAATTCATCACCAGAGTACATTCAATATTATATAAGATATAAAAGCCAAAGAGGAGATTATTCTGGGATTAATTTTAGAAGGCTATTTATAGAACTTATAGAACAAGATATGTCACAATCGGAAATGGCACAATTATATGGAATTCCAATTAGAACAGTATCAAGAGAATTAGAAAAATTAGGCCAAAGTGAGGAAGAACAAGATCAAAGATTATATGATATTGCTAAAATATGTGCGGAAAAAAAGATGAGACATGAAAAATTAAGTGCTACTGAAAAAAGACTATATGGAAGAATTGTTACTGAAATAAAAAAGAATATGACATTTGTAACTATAGAGGACAATGAAACTGATAGTGAGAAAAGACATAAACAATTACAAGAATTCAAGATGAAAGTCGAAAAATTATCAAAAGAAGGAAAAAATAAACAACAGATTGCAGAAGAATTAGGAGTAGGAATTAGTACAATTAGAAGAAGATTATTAGAACTAGAAGAATTAAAAAGATTACAAGAATTAAAAGAAAAAGATACAAAACAGAACTTAGATGGAGCAGACGGAAGGGAGCAATAAAAATGGCAGAATATTCACCAATGATGCAACATTACCTTGCAACAAAAGAAAAATATAAAGATTGTATATTATTTTATAGATTAGGTGATTTCTATGAAATGTTTTTTGATGATGCAATAAATGTGTCAAGAGAACTAGAACTTACTCTAACAGGAAAAGATTGCGGTCAAGAAGAAAGAGCACCAATGTGTGGAATTCCATATCATGCTGCAGAAAGCTATATTGCAAAATTAGTGCAAAATGGTCATAAAGTAGCAATATGTGAACAATTGGAAAATCCTAAACTTGCAAAAGGTATTGTTAAAAGAGATGTAATAAGAGTAGTAACTCCAGGAACTGTTACAGAGACAAACCTACTAGAAGACAAACGTAACAATTATATAATGAGTATATTTAAAAAGGGAATATTTTTTGGTATAGCAGTATGTGATATATCGACAGGTGACTTTTATTCAGCAGAAATTAAAGAAGAAAACAATTTCGAAAGATTGTTAGATGAGATATCAAGATATTCTCCATCTGAAATTATTGCAAATGAAATGTTATATAATTGTAGAGAAGAAATTAGTAAGATAAAAGAACGTTTTAATGTATATATATCTACAGAAGAAGAAAGCAATTTTAGTGAAAACACAGAAAACATCTACATGCAATATGCTTTATTAGATGACAAAGGAAACATTGTAAAGAATCTAGAAAATCGTTTATTTTCCGTAGCAGCAATAAATGGATTAATTAAATATATAGAAGATACACAAAAAACAAAATTAGAACACATAAACAAAATTACAATGTATACAATTACAAAGTATATGTCTCTAGATATTAATGCCAGAAGAAACTTAGAATTAACAGAAAAATTAAGAGATAAATCAAAAAAAGGAACACTACTATGGGTATTAGATAAAACAGCAACTTCAATGGGAGGAAGACTTTTAAGAAGATGGCTTTCAGATCCATTAATAGATGTTACAGAAATAAATAACAGATTAGAAGCAGTAAAAGAATTTAAAGATGACCTAATGCTAAGAGGTGAATTATCTGCAAGTCTAAAAGGTGTATACGATATAGAAAGACTAGCTGGAAAAATATCTTATGGAAATGCAAATGCAAGAGACTTAAATTCATTAAAATCATCTGCAAGTAAGCTACCAGAAATAAAAAAATTAATAGCCAATACTAAATCTAATATGCTAAGAAAATTATATGATGAATTAGATCCATTAGAGGACATATTTGCTTTAATAAATAAAGCTATAGTTGAAGAACCACCAATACTTATAACTGAAGGTGGAATTATAAAAATGGGATATGATCCAGAAATAGATGAACTAAAAAAAGCTATGATAGATGGTAAAACTTGGCTTGTACAACTAGAAGCTAAAGAAAAAGAAGAAACAGGAATTAAAGGACTAAAAGTAGGATATAATAAAGTTTTTGGCTACTATTTAGAAGTAACAAAATCAAACTTGTCAATGGTTCCAGATAGATATATAAGAAAACAGACTCTAACTGGAGGAGAAAGATACATAACAGAAGAATTAAAAGAATTAGAGAATAAAGTTTTAGGAGCAGAAGAAAAAGTTGTTGCTTTAGAATACAAAAAATTTACAGAAATAAGAGAAACAATAAAAACTCAAATTCAAAGATTACAAAAAGCTGCAATAGTAGTCTCAAAATTAGATGTACTATGCTCTTTTGCACAAGTTGCAGAAGACTTAAATTATTGCATGCCACAAGTAGATAATAGTGGAATTATAGATATAAAAGATGGAAGACACCCAGTAATAGAAAAAATGCTTCCAAGTGGGTCTTTTGTATCAAACGACACATACCTAGATAAAAATAATAATAGGCTATCAATTATAACAGGACCTAATATGGCTGGTAAATCTACATATATGAGGCAAGTTGCATTACTTACCCTAATGGCACAAATAGGAAGTTTTGTTCCAGCTTCATCTGCTCATATAGGCGTAGTAGATAAGATATTTACAAGAGTTGGAGCATCTGACGATTTAAGTATGGGACAAAGTACTTTTATGGTGGAAATGATGGAAGTTTCAAATATTTTAAAAGAGGCTACTGCAAATAGCTTAGTTATATTAGACGAAATAGGAAGAGGAACATCAACTTATGATGGATTATCTATTGCGTGGGCTGTTGCAGAATATATTGCAGATAAAGAAAAATGTGGAGCAAAAACTTTATTTGCAACACACTACCATGAATTAACACAATTAGAAGACACACTAGAAGGAGTAAAAAATTATTCAATAGCAGTTAAAGAAAAAGGAGAAGATATAATCTTTTTAAGAAAAATAGTAAGTGGAGGAACTGATGAAAGTTATGGAGTTCATGTTGCAAAGCTTGCAGGAGTTCCAAAAGTTGTTACACAAAGAGCAAATGAAATATTAAAAAAGATAGAAAGAAAAAATGTACTTGTTAATAAATTTGCCGAAAAAGAAAACAAAAAGAAAGTAGATGGACAGCTGGATATGTATAACTTCAAATTGGCAGAAATCGCTCATGAGTTAGATAAAGTAAATATAAATGAGTTGACTCCAATTGATGCATTAAATACACTTGTAAAAATAAAAGAAGAGATGACACATTAACTATAATAAATCATAAAATATGCTAAATAAGCTTAAATTAAAAATAGAAAATAAATATTATAAAAATATTAAAAAATAGCAAGTATTTTCTTGCTATTTTTTTCATTCTAGTGTAAAATGTTATAAGTATAATGTTTTATAAAAAAGCAGAAAAATAAAGAAAGGGATAATTATATGAAAAAAGTAGTGGCAGTAATATCTATTTTATTTTGTTTAATGGGGTGTACAACTGTGTATGCTGGAAATGAAGTAAGTGAAGTTGCACAAGATACAACAGGAAAACTCATAGAGATAAAAGACAAAGAACTAAAAACTTTACAAGAATATAGAGATGCCTATGGTTCAGACACGTATGGATTAACAGCATATTTGTTAAATAGAATAAGAATTTATAGTATACCTTTTGGATTTGTGGCTATTATAATAGCAGCAATATATCAATACATAATTGGAATAAGAAAACTAGACGTAAGAGATAAAGGTTTTGCACTAATGATTACAAGTGTTACAATTGTAGTAATATGCCAGGTGTTACCACTTGTTTTCGCAATAGTAGTAAAAGGTTGGAGGGGTTAAACTAATGAAGGTTTTATTTGCAGTAAATAATGAAAAGATTTCAGAGGCAATTATAAAAAAATATCAGACAATGTATAAAGAAATAATTTCATGGAAAAATGTTTATTTTTTCAATGCAATAATAAAGGAATTACAAAAAGATAAATCCTATGACAGAATAGTTATAGGCGAAGATTTAGAGCCTTTTGCAAACAATAACTATGAAGTGATAGATAATTTTTTATATGATAAACTAGACAGCATAAGTGATGAAGCATCTAACAGTAGAGAGGGAGATATTCCTATAATTCTTATTGCAACAGATAGAAGAGAAAAAGGTGAAAGCCTTTTGGTTAAACTATTTGGAATAGGAGTTTATAATGTCCTTTTAGGATCGGATAGAAAAATTGATAATGTATGTAAACTTATATATCAACCTCGTACCAAAAAAGAAGCAAAAACTTATTATAGAGTAGAGGCAGACGATGTAGGATATTCGGCAGTGGATCCAGATAATGTTAGTGAAATAGAAATACAAAATATAATAAGGCATTACAAAAAAATTGGAAAAGACGAATCAAAATATGTTGAAAGTTTTGAAGAAATAGCAACTCAGTATACAGATACACAACTAAAATTAATTACAAAATTCTTACCATTAAATGTAAGAGCTGTACTAGAAGAAAAATGTCCTAAATACCAACAAGTAATGATAGGAAGTGTAAAAGGACAAGTTGCTGCTCAAAAGGCTAGTGATAAACAATTTACTGCAACAAACATACAAAGTAAAAACGTTAACAAGATTGAGTTAATAGATAAAGAATTACAAAAATCAAAATTAACTAAACCAGTAGTAATTCCATCAACCATTAACATGCAAAATGTTAAAAAATCTTATAAAAATGTAGAAAAAGAACCAGTTGAGAAAAGCTTTGTTAATCAAACAGAGTATCAAAATAGTGTTGAAAATGTCGAAAGTAAACCTGATAACATATATGATATGAATAAGGCAATGAACAACAGCAACTCATTGGAAAACTTAAATAATAGTTATGAATTTGAGAGCCAAATTAATAACTTAACTGCTAATACAAATATAGAAAATCCTCTTTCACAATTTAATGAAGAAGAAAAAGCAAAAAAAGGAAGAGGAAGACCTAAAAAACAAAGAACTCCAGAAGAAATTGCTGCAGAAGAAAATAAAGTAAAAAAAGGAAGAGGAAGACCTAAAAAAGTTACAGAACAACCAAATGAAGAAAACGGTGAATTAGAAGACTTTGTTTTACCTAATGTGTTAACAGATGATGAGCCAGATAATGTAAATGATGTATTAAATAATATAAATGTTGATTCAGCTACTGATGAAAGCACTATATTACCGGGATTAGAAGAAAATACCATATTGCCAGGATTAGAAGAAAACACTACTTCAACTGATGTTAAGGACGATTTTTCATTACCAGGCTTAAGCAATGAAAATATTTCACAACCAGCAGAACAATATCAGAATACAAATAATAATCAATATGTAAATACAAGCAATTATTCATATACTAATACAATTAATACGCAAATCCAAAATGTTAATCCAGTAAACGGACCTGATGCTGGCTTAGCAAATTTGATAACAGGAGATAAAAAAATAGTTGCTTTTGTTGGAACATCTAAAAATGGTACTTCATTCTTAGTTAACAATTTAGCAGTAAACTTATCTGGAAAAGGAATTAATACAGCAATTTTAGACCTTACTAGAAATAAAAATGCATATTATATATACACATCAAATGAAGATGCCCTAAGGGAAAAATCATTCAGATGTATAGATGGACTAAGAAGTGGTATAGCTGATGGAATTCAAGTAAATAAAAATCTTACTGTATACACTACTTTACCAGGAGAAAATCCAAGCTTTAATGATTATAGCAGTATACTGGCAACTTTAGCTAAAAACTATTCATTAATATTATTGGACTGTGATTTTGAAACAGACTTGAATTATTTTGCAAATTCTCAAGAAATTTACTTAGTTCAAACATACGATATACTTACAATACAACCATTAACAGCTTTCTTAAATGAACTAAAACATAAAAATATATTAGATCAAAATAAATTAAGAATAGTAATAAACAAAACTTTAAGATTAAGAAAATTAACAGATCAAATGATTATAGGAGGAATTTCTTGTTATAATGACCCAGCATCAACATATATAAACACATTATTTGATAGAGAAAAGATAAGATACACGACAATACCTTTTGAAGATCAAACATACGCAAGATATTTAGAAAGACTAGTTGATTGCGAAATATCATTAAATGGATATTCAAAAATATTCTTAGAAGCATTGGAAAAATTAAGTAATATGGTATATCCATTAATAGCAGGAAATGCTAAATATACTCAAAATAAAAATTATAACGATTATAGTAAAAAGAATACAAAAATAAACACTAATACAGCATTTAACAGTAATATGAATGCAACATTAAATAGAATGAGAAACAATTTTTAATAACAAGAAGGGGTGAAAACTTTGTCAGTAATAATTATAATACTGCTTGCAGCAATAATAGTTGGATTAATGATGTACAATATGTCAATTCATAAAAAAATAGATGCATTTAATAATATTAATCAGCAAATTACAAGTTTAAATGTATTACAAGACTTCATGGATACACTTAGTGAAACATCAAGTGTGGAAGAAAAACTAAAGTTAATAAATGAAATATTAATTGAAAAATATAGCATAAAATATTCTACAATTGTTGTTTATAATGGAGCAGAATTTGTAATAAAAGCGTCAAATGTTGCAATAAAGCATTGGGATGTATTAAGAAACTTACAATCAGAACCTGTATTTAAAGACAGTATAGAAACAGGAATTCCAAAATATATAACAGTTGATAGAGAAGGAGAAAAATTGCCATATCAAAAAATGGAATTTGGAAGAGCAAAAGCTGCAATGTTTTTCCCTTTATACATTGATAACGTATATATTGGGTATTGGATAATTGAAGGCAGCATGCCACATGAATTTGACAATGTAGATACAACAATACTAGAAGTTGTAAAGAACAATATAGTGTCGGTACTTAAAACAGTAAATAATCAATCTGTAGTAGAAGAGATTGTAAGAGATGATCAATACTCAGAATTAAAAACAGCCGAATATTTATATACAGAAGGTAAAAAAACTATTGATAAATACACAACTTCAACAGTATGTTTATTTAAAATAATAAATCTAGTAGAAATAAATGAAACTATAAGCAGAAAAACTGGAAACGATGTAATAACACAAATATGTAGAACAATAAAACAATATTTGTCAAATGAATATCTATTTGTTAGATATATGGGACCAAAATTTGCAATAGTATTTTCAGGAGTAGAGCTACCAGCAGTAGAAGAATTTATGAAAACTGTAAAAAAAGAAATTGAAGGCTTAGAAATTTCTTCTGCTACAGATTACCATGGAGAAAGCACAAAAGTATCCCCAAAAATAAATGTTGCATTAGCTACATATTACAAAGGAACTGCTTTAGTAGGTGTTACTAAGAAATTAGAAGAATACTTAGATACAGCAGATCCATTAGAAAATAATATAAATTATTTATAGGAGGTTTTATATGGTTACAGATGAAACAGTAAGTTACAATGTTGAAAAAGAGAAAAATGCTAGAACGAAAGAAACCCTAAAATCAGTTTACAATGCGTTGGCGGAAAAAGGATATAATCCAATTAATCAAATAGTTGGATACATACTTTCAGGAGACCCAACATATATTACTAGTCATAATAATGCAAGAAATTTGATAAGACAAATTGAAAGAGATGAACTTTTAGAAGAAATGGTAAAAACATATATAGGATTGGACAAGTAATATGAGAGCATTAGGAATTGACTATGGAGATGCTAGAGTTGGTATATCTATTACAGACCCACTAGGATATACAGCTCAAGGATTAGAAACAATACATCATCAAGGAAACGATAAAATAGTTCTTAGACGCTTAGAAGAAATTATAAATAAATATAATAATGAAATAGACACATTTGTGATAGGAATGCCAATAAACATGAATGGCACAAAAACAGAAAGAGCTGAGGTAACAGAAAAATTCATACATAAATTACAATGTAAATTCAATAAAATAAAAATAGTTAGAATTGACGAAAGACTAACAACTGTGGAAGCTCATAAGACAATGAACTTTCTAAATGTAAACAAATTCAAAAAAAGAGACATTGTAGACACAATTTCAGCAGTATACATACTAGAATCCTATATGAAAATGCAAAAAAATAATTAAATAAAAACAAATATAATTTCAAATAGATAGCTGAATATAATTGACAAAAAGGCAAGATAATAGTATAAATAAAATGATTTTATTTTGTAGAAATACAGATTTAAAATAAAATGAAAAATCGAAAGGAGAAAAATAAAAAATGGATAATGAAAACATAACAAATAATTCAGGAGAAGAATTAGAAGATAACATAATAGTATTAAATGATGAAAATGGAGAAGAAACAAGATTTGAATTTTTAGATCTAATAGAATTAGATCATGAAGAATATGTGGTATTATTGCCAGTTGAAGCAACAGAAGAAGAACCAGGAGAAGTAGTAATATTAAAGGTTGAAGATAGTGATAATGGTAGCGAAGAAGAGTCTTATGTAAGTGTTGAAAGTGAAGAAACATTAAATAGGGTATTTGAAATATTCAAAGACAAATTCAAAGACGAATTTGATTTTGTAGATTAATAATTGCAGAAGCTACTATAGTATGCGAAAATTAAAACATAAAATCCAGCTCAATAAGAGTTGGATTTTTTTATAATATTAACATTTACTTTTAAAGATAAATTGTGTTAAAATAAAAGAAATAATTTATAAAAACTAAAGCAGAAAATAAGGAGGAATTTAAAATGCAAAAATTTAGTACATGGATGGTTTTATCAATAGATGTAATATTTTGGTTACTAAGAATTGTAGCTGCATACACATATTCAATGGGAATGGAATTTATGATTAAACCTATAGATTTAAATATGGAAATTATCATGATTTTTGTAGCTCTACTTTCATTTATATTAATAGCTAAAAGAAAAGTCTTAGGTTCAGTCATATACATGATTGGATATTTTGGATATTTCGGCGTAGAATTATTTAAAAATATGCAACAAATGCTAACCGTTGGAGGAATGATAAATGACTATATATCAGTATTCTTTTCTTTAATTGGAGTAGCACTACCACTATTCACATTTTTCGATTTGCTATTAGATAAAAACAGACAACTTCATCCAACAGACAAAAAAACAGATTGGTTTTACAAAAATAACAAATATGATATGCAAAAGGATGAAAGAGAAGATAAAAATAATTATAGAACATTATAAAAATTATATAAATTACTTAAAAGATGGAAGAGATTGTCAAATTTATCAAGAACATTGAAAATATTTCTGCTTTATTTGATGAAGGTATGATTCCTATTAAAGACAAAGATGACGATTTAGATTTATAAAATAAAGAATAGCATAAAAGGAGGCTGCTGAAAAAGTAGCTGAAAATTAGCTCTCAAAAAAATCGTGAATTGGAAAATATTTTTTCTAATTCACGATTTTTATATTTATTAAATAAAAACACAAAATATATGGATTATAT